>CBFGUY010000025.1:0-35256 GCA_965651895.1 uncultured Algoriphagus sp.
CTTAAAATCTTGTGGCCGTAAGGCCGTGCGGGTTCGATTCCCGCTCCTGGTACAAGAGCCTCACAGAGATGTGGGGCTTTTTGTTTGAGTTTTGGGAGGTTTACGGACTCGTTTATTCAGGAAGTAGTGCTTATCGGTTTAAGAGTGAGTCCACATGATTTATAAACCCCTGAATTGCAGGATCAGCGTGTTCTTCAACGCATATTGCAGGATCAAACTGGCCTTCCAGCCCCGTTACATTTTCAAGTTTGAACCCAAAACTTTTACCCTCTCCTTTGACAGACTGTCTGTAGTATGCGTGTATTTTCAGACCTCTCCAATCTGCAGCCATTGACGGATGGTTATAGAAAGGCTTGTTTGGCATTTCAGCTGGGGACAATTCGGTTAGCCAAGGATGTCCATAACCTCTAATTCCGTCTGCTATGGTTGAATTATTCTTTCGGAAGCAGATAAACAGCTTTGTTTTTCCTGTAGGAATGGGATTTGGCTTTACATATTCTTTTGAGTATTTGTATGCAAAGTCATACTCTCCCAGATACATCTTTTCAGATACATATCCTTGATCTGTGAGATCTCCTATATTCAATTGTTCTGGAATTGTAATGTGATCTTCTTTGAAGTTTCGTCCGAAAAAGTATAGATAGCCCGTCCCAAACTGCAGGGAATAGAATACTCCTGGATCATTCCAGTAGTATCCCTTCAGTTTATCCAAGCTGAAATTATAGGGGTAGAATTTTCCATCCTTAAATTCTCCTTCAATCTCCCATCGGGCAATATTGTTTGATTCATTGCTGATCACGGTACAGTCTCTGATGACGGATAAGAGAGTGGGTCCGTTGTTACATTTCATATCCTGAAATCTGCTGCCATAATGATTGATATTACACTGGGCTACTTTGACAAAATCTTTTGTCCCGGAGTAAATAAAGCCAAGTCCCCAGCTTGGTGTGTTTTGCTTCACTCCGTTGCCGATCCAGATGATAGATCCGCTTTCTATATCGGCCGGGCATCTGAGCAGTTCTCTATTATGTAGCTGAACACCTATCCATTGCTCTGGGGCAAGAATATCGACTCCTGTAATCTCAATATCCGGATTCTTTCCCGGGCGGAACAAATAGTCTGATTCGCCGGAGTCCTTCCATTTGTTGTAGTTTGGAATCCCAATGGTCAGTGATGATTGATTTCCTTTAATTCTCACTTTCTTAGGAATATCCAAAATTGAAAAACCAAGAATCGTATAATTTGTATTATCATTAAGAACTATGCCCTGTCCGGTTTTTTGCTGCTCCTGAATAGCTGCCGCGAAAGCATTCCAATTGTCCGGGGAATCAGGGCTGCCCCCAAACTGCTCAAGAGTAAGATAATCTTGGTTTAGTGGAGGGACTTCAAGGTTTTCATTTAATGGAACAATAGGAATTGGGTCTGCCTCCTCTTCCCCTGTGGAAAAGAGGGGAAGCTTATCTAGTTTTGCGTTAATTGCATCTTGCATTTTGATCATAGAATTGACCTTGCTGAGAATAATATCGAGCTTTTCGGATAGCCCGTTTTCATCTAGTTTATTTTGAGATTCTTTCATATATTTTGGCATATTATTCTGTACTAGATTGGAAGCTATCAAAAAAGCGATAAAGACGAGATGGTGCATCATTCTACGTGTCCCTTCCTCAGCCATAAATAGCTATTCTCAAACCAATGCACGGCCCTCAGATTGTTGATAAGCACGCTGGAGATGATTTTCCAAAAATTATACTTCATGTAACTTTTGCGTGTATGACCTAGAGCCTCTGTTAGTAAAGAGACCTTTCCAGTGAGAATTCCGGCACATACAACCTTAAGATAATTAGACATATCTGCGATTTTTGGAATATCTATTCCATGTTAAATTTGGAAATATTCCCGATAAATCATAATTGAAATGTAAGATTCAATTATGATATTTTATTAAAATATCACAGTCCAAGCCATTAACTGGGCTGGATCATCCTATTACGATGGGATAGTTACGGGTTTTATAAATATCGCTTACTGGGATTTTCTGATGCATGGATAGAGACCTATTGTCATCAATAAGCTTTCACTTGCTGAATAACCCTTCGCATGAAAAATAGGTTAGTCACTCAAAAAGATAGCTTTTGATCTATTTCTGGCGTTTTTCAGCTTGCCGGATTTCGCTAAAATTAGAAATTTCAGTCCTACATTAAGGGAATGTAATACTGAGCTGTCCACATCTTGGACTTTTTTTGTATTTTGAATTTCATGAAGTTATTCGAATATCTATCTCTGGAGTGGTCCCTTCTACAGCAATGGTTGATTATTGCCGGTATAGCATTGGCCGTTTTTTTAGTGTTTTTATTCTTAGCCCGTAAATCAAGAACACTTTTACGGATCCGTCTAACTAAACGTATGGACGACCACTTGCTTGCTAACTTTCTTGCGGGAATATTCGGGACTTTGGTGATATTGGTAGGCTTACTTGTCGTTTTTAGAATAATAGGTTTGAATGGAGTGATCTCAGGTATGCTTGCCGGGGCAGGGATTTCCGCTTTTATTATTGGTTTTGCGCTGAAGGATATTGGGGAAAACTTCCTGGCGGGGATAATCTTAGCGTTTAAGCGTCCTTTCAGGGTGGGGGATATTGTGGATATTAATGGGCTAAAGGGGAAGGTGCTGACCCTCAATCTTAGAGATACTCAGATCAAAACAGGTGATGGCAAGGATGTTTTTATTCCAAATGCCGTGATAATTAAAAATCCCCTTATCAATTTTACCATCGATGGGTTTCTGCGCTATGATTTTATTATTGGACTGGACTATGGATCCGATTACCAAGCCGCTATTGATCTGATTAGAAAAACTATACTTCAAGTACCAGGAGTTCTCGAAACTCCAAAGCTACCCGGTGTGTGGGTGACTGAATTGGCTGAAAGCACTATGAATATCCAGGTTACTTTCTGGGTGAATACTTTCCAAAGAACTATTTCTGACCCCGAAGTAAAAACACAGGCCATTTTAAAGGTATTGACTGCCTTGGAGAATGCCGGCTTCAATATGCCGGCACGTGTACTTGAACTTAAGAATTACCAAGGAAAGGACTTTAAGTCCTCATCCTCTAATTCCCTTCTATGATGCTGTTAAGATTTGCAGGAGAATAATTGACTGATTTAAGTGTCTTTCTATCCCCTTCCCTGAATACCAAAAATAAATCCCCCTCTTTTTCATAGAAGCATTCAGTGCCCTTTGCATTGTAATGGGCTACTGTAGCTTTGGCCTCATCTTCGGTTTTGCACGCTTTACTCATATTTGACCGCTGCACTTCATCGAAAAGTGTTTTGAATTTTTCGCCCAAACCAAATTCCAGTATCGCGCCGGACAATACGTACTGCAAATCACATAGCGCATCGGCTACCTCTACCAAATCATTATTCGCAATGGCTTCTTGGAGTTCTTTCAGCTCTTCGGCCAAAAGTGAAACACGAAGATCACACCTTACTTTCTCCGGGATGACAGGAGAAGGCAAAACAGGATGTTTGAATGTTTGGTGGAATAAAGCGACAGAAGTAAGTGACTTTGGATCTTGCATAATCTTAGAATAAATGAAAGCCTGAAATAACTAAAAAAGACCGGGATTTCCGGTCTTTAAGTAGGGTTTTCTTGATAGGACTTATAAAGAAGCGGCTGCAAAACGTTCCGATACTTTATTCCAATCCAGCACATTCCAGAAGGCAGAAACATAGTCAGGACGTTTATTCTGGTAATTTAAATAATAGGCATGCTCCCATACATCCAGCCCCATAAGGGGTGTCCCTTTAAAATCAGATGCGTCCATCAATGGATTGTCTTGGTTTGCAGTAGAACCTACTGCGAGCTTATTGTCCTCATCTACCACCAGCCATGCCCATCCAGAACCAAATCGAGTCTTAGCCGCTGTCTCAAATTCCGTCACAAATGCGTCATAGCTTCCGAAAGAAGAATCGATGGCAGCAGCTAGATCACCTTCAGGTTTCCCTCCTCCTGCCGGAGACATCACCTTCCAGAACAATTCATGGTTATAATGGCCACCTCCGTTATTTCTCATTGCAGTAGAGTACTTAGAGATATTGTTTAACACTTCTTCAAGTGGTACGGCAGCATCTACTTTTTCCTCTTCTAATGCTGCTTTCAGGTTTGAGGCATAACTAGCCGCATGTTTGGTGTAGTGGATCTCCATTGTTTTAGCATCAATATTAGGCTCCAAAGCAGCATAGTCATATGCTAAAGGAGTTTGAGAGTAGCCCGTTGCTAATATGGATCTACCGTTACTCTTGGCATCATTGGCACAGGAAGACAGAATACCGACACCTACTAGACCCACGGCAAGACTGGCTTTGGAGCTATTGGCTATAAAAAATCTTCTGGAGATAGGCTTTTCTAGTTGTTGCATAAGCAAAATTTGGTTTAGTTGGCTTTGATTATAAAATAAGCAGGTATGAACCTACGCATTTTTCGTCTGATTTTAAATTGAGAATCAGACATTACGTCTGATTTTGCGACAAGATGTATATGTTTGTATTTCCACAACCGCTTGGATGGGTTTTTGTCCACAAGCACATATTAATTTTCCATGGAAATTTCATTCTTCAAATATCAGGGAACCGGCAATGACTTCGTCATGATAGATGATCGTGCTGAAAAGTTTGACAAGACGGATTTAAAGCTGGTCAGCAGGCTATGTGACAGAAAGTTTGGTATAGGTGCTGATGGATTAATATTGATTAGAAATCATAAGGCTTATGATTTTGAAATGATCTATTTCAATGCCGACGGAAGCCAAAGTATGTGTGGCAATGGAGCAAGATGTGCGGTGGCTTTTTCAGCATTTCTAGGCATTCTGGATGAAAAAACGAAATTCCTCGCCATAGACGGGGAACATGAAGCTGTTTTGAAAGACGGGCTTGTACATCTGCTGATGGGGGATGTAGCTGGAATAGAAGAGAAAAACGGCGATTCTTTTGTCAACACAGGCTCGCCACATCACATCCGATTTGTGGAGGATATAGGGGGCTATTCCGTTTTTGAAGAAGGAAGGAAGGTGAGATATGACCAGATGTATGCTCCTGCAGGCACTAACGTCAATTTTGTGGAAAAAGTGGGTGAAGATAAAATCTTTGTACGCACATACGAAAGAGGAGTGGAAGATGAGACACTTTCTTGCGGTACCGGAGTGACTGCGGCGGCAATCACCTTTGGTAAAGACCGGCCTGCGGCATTGATTAAAATTAAAACCCTTGGCGGTGACCTGGCCGTAAAGTTTAAAGCCGAACCAGACGGAACCTATAAAGAAATATGGCTTATAGGGCCGGCTGAGCAGGTTTATAGAGGAAAAATAAGCGTTTAACCAACCAAGAAGAGTTCTTCTCTGATGAACTGGTTTTATTATCAATTATAACAAAAAGAGCTTAATTTTGAAGCCCTAATAGAGAATCACAAAAAGCTAGCATGTTAGATATTATAGCAAAAGGACTTGCAAAAGTATTTGGAACCAAGTCCGACCGAGATATAAAAGAACTTCTTCCCATAGTCCAACAGATCAACAAGGTCTTTTCTGAGCTAAAGAACATCAGTGACGATGAACTGAGGTCTAAAACTGCAGAAATCAAAGCTGAAATCAACGACCACCTAAAGGAGTTTGATGATAAGATCAGCACTATAAGATCAAAGGTGGATGAGTTGCCGGTGAAGGCAATTCACGAAAAAGATCAGCTTTTCAACCAGATAGAGCAGGTAGAGAAAGATCGAAATGTAGCCTTGGAGGTAGTCTTGGAAAAGGTGTTGCCAAAGGCTTTTGCTGTGGTAAAAGAAACAGCGAGGCGTTTTAAGGAGAATGGGAAGCTAGTAGTGCAGGCATCTGATCATGATCGTGAACTGGCGGCCAATAAGCCGAATGTGGAAATCCAAGGGGATGAAGCGATATGGCACAACAAATGGATGGCAGCAGGTACTGAAGTGGTCTGGGACATGGTCCATTATGATGTACAACTGATAGGTGGGATGGTGCTCCATAAAGGGAAGATTGCCGAAATGGCCACTGGGGAAGGTAAAACCCTGGTCTCTACCCTACCAGCCTACCTGAATGCCCTTGCCGGAAGAGGTGTCCACATCGTCACAGTCAATGATTATCTGGCCAAGCGTGACTCCGAATGGAATGCACCGCTTTTTGAATTCCATGGCTTGTCTGTGAACTGTATTGATAAATTTCAGCCAAATTCTGCCGGAAGAAAGCGAGCTTATGCTTCAGACATAGTTTACGGTACCAATAATGAGTTCGGGTTTGATTACTTGAGAGACAATATGGCCCGCGAAGCCGGAGACCTAGTCCAGGGTAAGCACCATTTTGCTATGATCGATGAGGTCGATTCTGTGTTGATTGATGATGCAAGAACCCCTCTGATCATATCCGGGCCTGTACCAAAAGGCGATGTGCATGAATTTGATGATATGAAGCCCAGAGTTGCGACGCTGGTAGATGAGCAACGCAAACTTATTCAGGGCTTCTTGAGCTCTGCCAAAAAACTGATTGCTGACGGCAATGAAAAAGAAGGAGGTCTGGCGCTATTTAGGGCATTCCGGGGGATGCCAAAATACAAACCATTGATCAAATACCTTTCTGAACCGGGAATCCGCGTGATTCTTCAGAAAACGGAAAACTACTACCTGCAGGATAACAAGCGTCAAATGCCTGAGGCAGATGAGCCGCTTTTGTTTACAATAGATGAAAAAACCAACGTTGTCGATCTGACAGACCGTGGTATCGAGACGATGACTACTAAGAATGAAAACACGGAGTTTTTCATTCTTCCAGACATAGGAGTGGTGATTGCAGATCTGGAAAAAGAAGAAGGTATTTCTGACACCGAAAAACTGGTTCGAAAAGAAGAGGCGATCAAAGATTATAGCGTAAAAGCCCAACGCATACATACTGTCAACCAATTGCTCAAAGCCTACTGTATGTTTGAGCGGGATACAGAATATATTCTGGTAGATGGTAAGGTGAAAATTGTGGATGAGCAGACTGGTCGTGTGATGGAAGGCCGTCGATATTCAGATGGATTGCACCAGGCTATAGAGGCTAAGGAAAACGTAAAGGTGGAAGATGCTACCCAAACGTATGCGACCATTACGCTACAGAACTACTTCAGAATGTACCACAAGCTGGCTGGTATGACCGGAACGGCAGAAACTGAAGCTGGGGAATTCTGGGAAATCTACAAGTTGGATGTAGTGGTAATTCCTACCAATAAGCCGATTATAAGAGAGGATCGGGATGACAAAGTTTATAAGACTGTCCGTGAAAAGTTCAATGCTGTAGGAGATGAAATCAATGAGCTAGTAGCTGCGGGACGACCTGTACTGGTGGGTACCACCTCTGTGGAAATTTCCGAAGTACTGAGCAGAATGCTGACACTAAAGAAAATTCCACATCAAGTCTTGAACGCAAAGCAACACGCTAAGGAAGCAGATGTAGTAGCGATTGCAGGACAGGCTGGTACTGTAACTATTGCTACCAACATGGCGGGTCGTGGTACAGATATAAAATTAACCCCTGAGGCGAGAAAAGCCGGAGGTTTGGCTATCATCGGTACTGAGCGTCATGAATCCAGACGTGTAGATAGACAGCTACGCGGTAGATCAGGACGGCAGGGAGATGTGGGGTCTTCCCAATTCTTCGTTTCCTTGGAAGATAGCTTGATGCGTCTTTTTGGCTCTGATCGAATAGCCAAGTTGATGGATAGAATGGGGCTGGAAGAGGGAGAAGTCATACAGCATAGCATGATTTCTAAATCGATCGAACGCGCCCAGCGTAAGGTAGAAGAAAACAATTTTGGTACCAGGAAGAGACTACTGGAATACGATGATGTGATGAACTCCCAGCGGGAGGTAGTATATAAGAGACGTAGAAATGCGCTTAAAGGAGAAAGGTTGGAACTGGATATTCTGAATATTCTCTACGATGTATGCGAAGGGCTGGTAGATATTGGTAAGTCCAATGGCGATGCCGAAGACTTTAGAATGAATGTCTTTACTACCTTAGGCGTAGATCATAACATCACAGAAAATGATCTTAAGTCAAAAGATGCGGGTCAATTGACCCAGGAGCTATATACCATAGCATTTGAGACCTACCAGAAAAAGAGCGAGGTAATGATGAACACTGCTTTACCGATCTTTAAGCGCGTCCAGGAAGAAAGAGGGGCTACTGTTAAGGATATTATGGTTCCTATTTCTGATGGAATCAAGCAAATCGGTGTAGTGGTAAATCTTGAAAATACCGTAAACACAGAGGGCAGAGAACTGGTAAGGGCTATTGAGAAAAATGTATCTCTTGCGATAATTGACCAAAACTGGAAAGAGCATCTCCGTGATATGGATGATCTGAAGCAGTCGGTTCAAAATGCCGTCTATGAGCAAAAAGATCCCCTACTCATTTACAAGTTTGAGGCCTTTGAAATGTTCAAACGCTTCATAGGGAAATTGAACGAGGACATGACTTCTTTCTTGACCAGAGCGGATCTGCCTAAGCAAGATCCTAATCAGGTACACGCTGCCGCTCCTCAGAGAGCAGCAGAAGCGCAGGTGCAGGCTTCAAAAGCAGATGCAGGAAGTACCCTGAACCCAGGCGCTAACCGTGCCGCTGCCGCCGCAGCTAATGCCGGACGACCTGCGCCTCAGGTAGTAGCACCAAGAAAATCAGATAAGGTGTATGGAAGAAATGATAAAGTTTCTGTGCAATACACCAATGGCACCACTAAATCTGATGTGAAATATAAAAGTGTGGAACAGGATGTGCAGGAGGGAAAATGTGTAATCATAGATAATTAAAAGGGGCATGAGAATTTTCTGGGTTTTGGGATGTGTACTATTATTTACTGGATGTAAGTCAACAGGCAAAACCTCCGGGTCTGCATCTAACTATGCTAGATATCAAGAAAACCTGGGGCCATCTCTTCCAGTGTATCCGGATTATCGGGCACAAATGCATGCTAGACCTTCCTTAGGGGAATCCTCAGAATCCACCGAGGCGATTGATGGGCAATTGGATCAAATACAGGAAAGCTTGATCAGCAAGAACAAGTCTGAGCCGTATTTCAGTGGGTATTCCGTACTGGTATATTCAGGAATTGACCGCACAAAAGCCTTTAAAACCCGCGATGATCTAGTTACAAACTTTCCAGATTTAGTACCGGAGATGCAATACCAGCAGCCTAGATATCTAGTGAAAGTCGGGAAATTTGCACATAAAATCGAGGCTCAAAAAAGCTTCGCCCAAGTTAAAGCAGAATTCCCTACTGCGAGGATAATTCAAGACCGTTTTCAGCGGCAAGAATTCAACACACTAAAATGAACTCAACCAAGAAAATGCTGAAGGACAAAATTAAATCTCTGGCCAAAGCCTATAAACAAGAAGTAATTGCAAACCGTCGTCACCTTCACGCCAATCCGGAATTATCTTTTCAAGAATATAATACAGCACTTTTTGTAAAGGAAAAACTCCAAGAAATAGGAATTACCCATATTGAGTCAAAAGCCGATACAGGATGGGCAGCACTGATAGAAGGAAAAAACCCTGATAAGCAGGTAATAGCTCTTCGTGCGGATATGGACGCTTTGCCTATAATTGAGGCAAATGATGTTCCTTACAAATCCACAAAACCTGGCGTCATGCATGCCTGTGGTCATGATGTGCATACAGCTTCCTTATTAGGAGCGGCAAAAATTCTGCATGAAATCAGGGATGAATTTGAAGGTACAATAAAACTGGTGTTTCAGCCCGGGGAAGAAGTAGCGCCTGGGGGAGCTTCTCTCATGATTGCAGATAAGGTACTGGAAAATCCACGTCCAAACGGAATTATCGGTCAACATGTGATGCCCTTTATAGAAGTTGGGAAAGTCGGTTTTCGTCCCGGGATATACATGGCCAGTGCAGATGAAATCTATGTGACTGTGAAAGGTAAAGGCGGTCATGCTGCTATGCCTGAAACTTTAATAGACCCTGTTCTGATCGCTTCCCATATGATAGTTGCACTCCAGCAGGTAGTGAGCAGAGCCGCAAGTCCAAAAGTCCCTTCCGTGCTTTCCTTCGGTAGAGTGGAGGCACTTGGAGCCACAAATGTGATCCCAAATGAAGTTAAGATTCAGGGGACTTTCCGAACTTTGGACGAAGATTGGAGAGCAAAGGCCCATGAAAAAATGCTGTCCATTGCCAAAGGCATAGTAGAAGGAATGGGAGGAGAAGTTGATTTTGAGATCAAAAAAGGCTATCCATTTTTGAAAAACGACCCTGAGCTGACCTTCAGATCTCATCAGGCGGCAATAGCTTATCTGGGAGAAGAAAATGTGCTTGATCTGGACATTTGGATGGCGGCAGAGGATTTTGCTTTTTATTCGCAGGAAATAGAGGGCTGCTTTTACAGATTAGGCACTAGAAATGAAGCCAAAGGTATCACTTCAGGGGTACATACCCCTACTTTCGATATTGATGAAGATGCTTTGGAAGTTGGATCAGGGCTGATGGCATTTTTGGCAATTTCTGAACTCCAAAAAGGATGATTTTGTCATAGCATCTCTTTGGTCCGTTTCCGGTAAATTTCCGCTTTGCTAGCTACCACTTACAATGAAAAAACTTCTCTCCACTTCAATATTTATTTTTCTAGTAGTAACCCAGTCTTTTGCATGGGGTCAACTAGGCCATTATCTGATAGGCTATATGGCTGAAAAACAGTTGAAAAAATCAGTTAGAAAGAAGGTAGAGAAGGTGCTTTATCCTATGTCCATAGCCAGAAGTGGAACTTGGATGGATGATATCAAATCGGACCATGCCTATGATTATGCCTATTCCTGGCACTACATGACCAGCAAAAACGGTGAATATGATGAATCCATCCAGGAAAAGGGAGGAAATATATTTGCGGAAATCAATCGTATCAAGAATGAGCTGAAGGCAGGTAATCTTGAGCCTCAGAAAGAAGCCGAGATACTGAAAATGCTTATCCACCTGGTGGAGGATATCCATCAGCCGTTGCATGTGGGCACAGGAGAGGACAAGGGAGGCAACGATGTGAAGGTACAGTACTTTGGAAAATCAACTAATCTTCACGCAATTTGGGATAGTGGGATGCTGGATGGTAAGTCTATGAGCTATACTGAAATCGGTGATGAGCTTTTAAGAAGGATAGATAAAAATGCCATCGCAAAATACCTCTCAGGTACTATGCAGGATTGGCTAGCTGAAGCTGTAGCGGCCAGACCAGCTATTTATACACTGCCTGAAAACAAGAAAATATCCTATGCTTATGGCTACGAAAATTCACAATTGTTAGAAGAGAGACTTATTGCTGCGAGTGTGCGGCTAGCTCAGATTCTAGAGGAGATTTACGGGTAAAAAGGAGAAATAAGTAATAAATATGCCGTTGGTTTTTCAAAGACCAACGGCTTTTTTTGCTTAAGACGCCGCTAGTTTACTACCACGTCTTAATGAAGACAATTTTCGTGTGGTTTGATATGAATATATTCTGGAAAATTTTCACAACCCTTCAAACAAGCCACCCATTCCCTGAGCGGGTTTGATTTTCAAATGGTTGTAAGCCAGCTCAGTCGCCATCCGGCCTCTGGCGGTTCTTTTCAGATAGCCTTCCTGAATCAAGAACGGCTCATACACTTCCTCTATTGTCTCTGCTTCTTCGCCACAGGCCGTGGCGATGGTGCTGAGACCTACCGGGCCTCCTTTGAATTTTTCTATTATGGTCAGCAGGATTCTGTTGTCCATTTCATCCAGACCATTCACATCCACATCCAGGGCATCCAAGGCAATTTTGGAAATTTCCAGTGTAATAGTCCCATTTCCTTTTACCTCCGCAAAATCCCGTGTTCGCCGTAAAAGCATATTGGCAATTCTAGGCGTACCCCGGCTCCTTCTGGCTATTTCATATGCGGCGACTTCATCGATCGGAGTCTGTAGAATACCTGCAGAGCGGCTTACGATATCTGTCAGCAATTTGGCATCATAATACTCCAGCCTAGAATTGATCCCAAACCGGGCCCGTAGTGGAGAAGTAAGCAATCCGGACCGTGTGGTAGCCCCTATTAGTGTAAATGGACTCAGAGAAATCTGAACAGACCTGGCATTAGGGCCAGAGTCCAGCATAATATCAATGCGGAAGTCCTCCATAGCGGAATACAGATATTCTTCCACAATAGGATTTAGCCGATGGATCTCATCTATAAACAGCACATCGCCTTCTTCAAGATTCGTAAGTAGTCCTGCCAGATCTGAAGGCTTATCCAGCACAGGTCCAGAGGTGATTTTGATACCGGCCTGGAGCTCATTGGCGATGATGTAACTAAGAGTCGTCTTACCCAGTCCTGGAGGGCCATGCAACAGCACATGATCCAGAGGTTCATTCCGGCGCTTTGCCGCAAGTACAAATACGCGCAGATTTTCTACGATCTTAAACTGGCCTGTAAAATCCTCAAAGCTCAGCGGACGTAAAGCTTTTTCGAAATCCTTGTCCTTCGGGCTTAGATTTTCGTCTTCTCCGGTTAAATAATCTTCTCTCATAGTTTGTCTGTACGCTCACAAATATAGAAAAATACGGATGCCTTGCTCTAAATTATGATTCAACCCTCCCCCTGCTAAACTGGAAAATAAGCCTTAAATTCGCCCTCAAAATCTTTTCACTATGCGCCGAAATGCACGTAAAAATATAATTTATTCTATAGTCCTATTGACTGCCATCATTTTGGTTTACTTGTGGAGAAACCGGGATACCACGGAGATTAAGCTTGCCGACACGCAGGTGGTACCGGGGAAAATATACTTGGCGGGGCAAACCATGGGAACTACCTACAATGTGACCTATCTCGATGAAGAAAACCGGGATCTTCAGTCGGCTATAGATTCCCTTTTGCGTGTGTTCAACCAAAGTCTTTCTACGTACATCCCGGATTCCGAACTGAGTAAATTTAATCAGGGAGACACGATTGATTTTAATCTTCCCTTTCTATTGCCTGTTCTGGAGACCTCCAGAACTGTCTATGAAAACACCAATGGGGCATTTGATCCTACAGTAGGGCCCTTAGTTAATATTTGGGGATTTGGGCCCACAGGCCCAGAATTGAAAGACAGTGTGGACATCAAGCTTATGTTGGGCAGTGTGGGTTTTGACAAGATTGATTTTGATCAAAAGCAACTGCGCAAAAAGAGTCCGGGCATCTATTTGGATTTTTCCGCCATAGCCAAAGGCTATGGATCAGATGTAATTGCGGATTTTCTTAAAAGTGCAGGAATTACTGATTTTCTGGTGGAAATTGGGGGCGAACTGGTAGCCAATGGTGTAAATGAAAAAGGAGAACTGTGGAAGGTTGGTGTCAATAGGCCAGAGGAATCTGCAAATGCAGCCGAATTGATAAGTATTATCGCACTTCAGAACCGGGGAATGGCTACTTCGGGGAATTACCGCAACTTTTATATGAGGGATTCTGTGAAGATTTCACATACGATCAATCCGGCGACCGGATATCCGGTAAACCACTCCCTGCTCAGTGCTACAGTGTTGGCAGAGAATTGCATGCTCGCTGATGCATATGCCACGGCCATGATGGTCATGGGAAAAGATAAGGCACTTGCTCTGGATTCTGCACTTAGCGAAATCGATGTTTTTCTGATTTTTGATGACGGGAATGGTGGTTATAAAACATTTGCAAGTGAGAACTTAAAGCCATATTTATCTTTTCTGCAGGAGAATTAATTTAAATGCAACAGTATTGAATTATATTACCTTTGTCAGGGTTAATATATTTCTACTTTTCCGAAAAAAAAGAAAAGCGATTTAGAGCAATGGAATTCAAATTTTTACTTCTTTTTCTTACCGCCATGATCGCAGGGTCTTTGGTTTTTTTTGCCCCTGATTTTAGAGAAAAATACTTTCGGCTGGTATTGGTGTTTGCGGGATCGTATTTATTCTCCATTACCATTCTACACATACTTCCAGAATTGTTTGACAGTGGATTTGATACCAAGCAGATGGGATTCTATATTCTGATAGGGTTTCTTCTTCAGCAGTTACTGGAGTTTTGGTCTAGTGGAATTGAGCATGGCCACATCCATGCCCACGAGCATCAAGGGAGCAAGGCAATGATCACAGTTATGTTGGGCTTGTTTATTCATGCTTTTCTGGAAGGCACTTTACTTTCCCATGGAGAATTAATGGACGAAGGTGAGCATGCACTGGGGCATGTACACAACAGCACAACAGTCTTACTAGGAATCCTTCTTCATAAAGGTCCGGCTGCTTTTGCCCTTGTGGCAGTTTTATCTAGTGCTTTGAGCAAAAAGACCACTTTAATTTTATTGACACTTTTTGCCTTGGCCTCTCCACTTGGGATGATGTCCAGCTCCTTTTTATTTGAAAGTGGTATCCTGGAAAAGCAGGGGATCGGTATTTTATATGGCTTGGTAGCCGGTGGTTTCTTGCATATTTCCACTACGATTTTCTTTGAAAGCAGTCCACACCACAAGTTTCAGTTGAACAAATTGCTGGTAAGTTTTTTTGCTGCCGGCCTGGCCATTCTGTCTGAATTTTTTATGAATTAACACTGGGAGCAATCTTTTTACATGCTAGTCCTCTTTTTCCAATAGAATCTTGGTTTTTTTTGTGGCTTGCGGTAAAATTTCTAATATTTTACTACAAACAACTTGCATTCCTATGGATGCTATAGCTAGCTTATGGGGTAATTTCAATTTCTCAGCCTTAACCCCAAGATATGCCTTCCCAAAAAGAAAAAATGAAAGCCTATTGGCGCAAAAATCTCCAAGTACTTTTTATGCTGCTTACCGTGTGGTTTGTAGTCTCATTCGGTTTTGGTATCCTCCTGGTAGATCAGCTGAATGAAATCCGGCTCGGGGGATTTAAACTCGGTTTTTGGTTTGCCCAACAGGGTTCTATTTACGCCTTTGTGATTTTGATTTTTGTCTATGTCGTTCGGATGAATAGACTAGATAGGGAATTTGATGTGGATGAGGAATAACTTTTTTTGAGCTAAAAAATTATGGAAATACTTACCTGGACCTACCTATTGGTAGGAGTTACATTTGCAATATATATTGGTATTGCTATCTGGTCACGCGCCGGATCTACAAAGGAATTTTATGTGGCAGGAGGCGGAGTATCCCCGCTGGCAAATGGCATGGCCACCGCAGCAGACTGGATGTCTGCGGCATCTTTTATCTCCATGGCGGGAATCATTTCCTTCGCGGGCTATGATGGTTCGGTTTATCTCATGGGCTGGACGGGAGGCTATGTCCTTCTGGCATTACTTCTTGCCCCATATCTAAGAAAATTCGGGAAATTCACCGTCCCGGATTTCGTGGGAGACCGGTACTATTCCAACACTGCGAAAGTGGTGGCGGTAATCTGCGCCTTATTCATCTCTTTCACTTATGTAGCGGGACAAATGCGCGGCGTGGGGATAGTTTTTTCCCGCTATCTAGAAGTACCTATCGAGTGGGGAGTGGTGATAGGGATGTGTATCGTGTTTTTTTATGCTGTACTCGGAGGAATGAAAGGCATTACCTATACTCAAGTGGCGCAGTATTGCGTATTGATCTTCGCTTACATGGTTCCGGCTATTTTTATTTCCATGCAATTAACCGGGAATCCTGTACCTCAATTAGGACTGGGGGGTGCTGTTGCTGATGGCACACCACTGTTGGATAAGCTGGACGGAGTACTGACAGAGTTGGGCTTTGAGGCATACACAGCCGGAAGAAAAAGTATCACGGATATGTTTATGATTACATTGGCCTTGATGGTAGGTACTGCGGGATTGCCCCATGTGATAGTCCGTTTTTTCACTGTACCAAGGGTGAAAGACGCTAGGCTGTCCGCGGGTTATGCATTGGTATTTATAGCCATCTTATACACCACAGCACCTGCAATTGCTGCTTTTGGGATCTATAATACTATTGACTCCACTTCTGAAAAAAGTATTTCTGATCTACCTGAGTGGATCAGCACCTGGCAGAAAACTGACTTGATCAAAGTGGATGATAAAAATGGGGATGGAAAGATCCAGTATGTAGCCGATCCTGAAGCCAACGAACTGAGTATAGATCGGGATATCATGGTATTGGCAAGTCCAGAGATAGCCCAGCTTCCTAATTGGGTGGTAGGATTAGTGGCCGCAGGAGCCATGGCTGCTGCACTTTCTACAGCTGCAGGTTTGCTGTTGGTGATTTCCACTTCGGTTTCCAGGGATTTGTTTAAAACTTTCAGACCCGACATTTCCGAGAAAAAGGAGTTGAGAATAGCCCGGTTTGCGGCGGCAGGGGCTGTTTTGCTAGCGGGATATTTTGGTGTAAATCCTCCAGGTTTTGTAGCCCAGGTAGTCGCATTTGCCTTCGGGTTGGCTGCGGCATCTTTTTTTCCAGTGATCATCATGGGGATATTTTCATCCAGAGTTAATAAAGAGGGGGCGATTTCAGGTATGATTACCGGTTTGGTCTTTACGATTGGATACATCATTTACTTCAAATTTATCAGTCCGGACATGAATACTGCGGAATACTGGTGGTTTGGTGTTTCGCCTGAAGGTATCGGATCCATAGGAATGATACTTAATTTCATCGTTTGTGTAACGGTCTCCAGATTCACACCGGCTCCGCCACAGGCAGTCCAGGACATGGTGCAGGAAATTAGGATCCCACGTGGTGCTGGAAAAGCACATGATCATTAAATTAGGGGGATTATCTCCAATATTGAAATCAATAAACCAAAGATTACCATGAGTGACAGAATACACACCCTTAGCGGATATCTCTACGAATACCAAAAAAGTGTAACCCAACCAGAAGAATTCTGGGCGAGAATTGCAGATTCCTTTCATTGGAGGAAGCGCTGGTCTAAAGTCCTGAAGTGGAATTTCGAAGAGCCGAATGTGAAGTGGTTTGTGGATGGTAAACTCAACATCACCGAAAATATATTTGAGCGTCACCTGTTTACCATTGGTGACCGTCCTGCCATCATCTGGGAACCTAATGACCCTCAAGAAGAAGGAAGAACACTTACTTACAAGGAGTTATTCTATGAAGTAAACCGCTTTGCAAATGCCTTAAAAAGTAAAGGCATAACTAAAGGGGATAAGGTAATCATCTATATGCCGATGGTACCTGAAGCGGCTATTGCCATGCTTGCCTGTGCCAGAATCGGTGCCATCCACTCGGTGGTTTTTGCAGGGTTTTCCAGCTCTGCTTTGGCTGATCGGGTGAATGATTGCGAAGCAAAAGCCATATTGACTTCCGACGGCAATTTTCGAGGCAGCAAGAAAATTGCAGTGAAAGCTGTAGTGGACGAAGCATTGGAAAAAAGTTCCGTGGAAACGGTCATTGTCTATGAGCGGACAAAGCAGGAGGTCACTATGAAAGAGGGCCGTGATTTTTGGTGGCATGAAGTGATCGCTGAATCCTCAAATGAATGCATAGCCGAAGAAATGGACAGCGAGGACATGCTTTTCATACTTTATACATCTGGCTCCACTGGCAAGCCCAAAGGTGTCGTCCACACCATAGGCGGATACATGGTGTATTCCCAATATTCTTTTGATAATGTCTTCCAGTATTCCGAAGGGGATGTGTATTGGTGTACAGCTGATGTAGGCTGGATTACAGGCCATTCTTACATCGTCTATGGGCCGCTTTTAGCCGGAGCCACCACGCTGATGTTTGAGGGAGTTCCTACTTTCCCTGATGCCGGCAGATTCTGGGATGTGGTGCAAAAACATAAAGTAAATGTGTTCTATACCGCTCCTACCGCCATACGCGCACTTCAGGCTTATGGAACAGACCCTATCCAAAAATATGATTTAAGTTCTTTGAAGGTCTTGGGTTCTGTAGGCGAACCGATCAACGAGGAAGCTTGGCACTGGTATCATACCCATATTGGGAAGAATAGATGCCCGATCGTAGATACCTGGTGGCAGACGGAAACAGGCGGCATCATGGTGTCACCAATTGCCGGCATCACTCCTACCAAGCCAGCTTATGCGACTTTGCCTCTTCCTGGAGTACAGCTGTGCATAGTAGATCCAGAAGGGAATGAGCTTACCGGAAACTCTGTGGAAGGCAATCTTTGCATTAAATTTCCTTGGCCTGGCATGATCCGTACCACCTACGGAGATCACGAACGTTGCAAGCAAACGTATTTCTCCACGTACAAGGGTATGTACTTTACAGGTGATGGTGTGAAGCGCGATCATGATGGGTATTATAGAATCCTTGGCCGGGTAGATGACGTGATCAATGTTTCTGGGCATAGAATGGGCACTGCTGAGGTAGAAAATGCAATCAATGAACACCCTAAAGTGATAGAATCCGCAGTAGTCGGCTATCCGCATGAGGTGAAGGGGCAGGGGATCTATGCGTATGTTATAGCTGACTTGACTAACAGAACAGAGGATAACCTGATCAACGAGATTAAGGAAATGGTATCCAAAATTATCGGGCCTATAGCTAAGCCTGATAAAATCCAACTAGTACCGGGACTACCGAAAACAAGGTCAGGAAAAATTATGCGGAGAATCTTGCGTAAAGTGGCGGAGGGATCACTGGACAATATGGGTGATACCAGCACCTTGCTTGACCCAGATGTGGTGACTAAGATTATTGAAGGCAAAAAGTAGATAAAAAGAGCCAAGATTCAAGATCTGAGAATCAAGAAGCCTGGATGTTGGCTCTTTTTTCATTAATCTTTTGGAGCGGAATCTTCCTCTTCTTCATCCATCTGGATAGAAGAAACTATAGAATCTGGAGAGTCCATTTCTTGTTTATAAAAATTGTGGACCCCGACCATAAAGGCTACTATCAAGGCCCACATTAGGCGTCTGAGATTGCGTAGAATTTGAGTTGTGAACTTCATGGTTTTTTGAGCTTTACTTTGCCGCTTCAAAAGCCTAGCCTGTACTGAAAAATAGCCATATTGTCAGCAATTTAAAAAGAAATCACTACGCATGTCATTGATAATCTGATTCTCCATCACAAAATGGCCAATGTAATAGTCAACAGAGTAGCTGAGTTTCTCAAGCGATTTCCCCCCTTCTCTTTTTTAGGACAAGAGGAATTGGAGAAAATTGCCAGTGCAGTGGAGATCCAGTTTCTACTAAGTGGAGAAACCCTTTTCAGACAAGGTGATCCTCCGCGTCCCCATTTCTTCATACTGAAGGAAGGGGAAATCCATCTTACGGAAAGCCACACCACTGGAGAAGAGATCAAGGAGTATTTGGATGAAGGTGATGTATTTGGAGTATTGGCACTTTTGGGAAAGCGACCGTATGTGCTTAATGCCAAGATTAACCAGGACAGCCTGATTTATGCCATTCCGGTACAGGTTTTTGAAGAGATCTTACAGGACAATAGCAGAGTGGCGTTGTATTTTGCGGCTGGATTTGCATCAGGGCAGGTCGTGGTGCGACAGGATTTGTCACAAGGGCAAAAAGCCAGAGGGGTTCTGAAGAATGAGACCAGGGACAATTCTTTGCTTATTTTCTCAGATCAGTCCGAAGTGAAAATATCGTATAATGTCCTCACCTGCGATCCCTCCCATTCTGTACAGGAAGCGGCACAACTCATGGTGGATGCAGATGTAAGCAGTATTGTCATTGTAGATGATGCCTTCAGTCCGATTGGGATTATTACAGACAAGGATCTCCGTTCCAATGTCATAGCCAAGGCTCTCCCCCTTTCCACTTCAGTCAGTAAGGTGATGACTTCTCCGGTAGTCACTCGTAAGAAAAATGCCAATTTTTCCGATCTCTACCTTACCATGATCAAAAACAGACTTCATCACCTCGTCCTCACCGAAGATGGGTCTGATCAGACGAAGGTTTGCGGTATTCTATCGGATCATGACGTGCTGGTATCTATGGGCAATAGTCCCGCCGTGCTTATTCATGGATTGCTGAATACCCAGGATGTAAAGGAGATCAGTGCCATTCGAAACCGCGCAAGCAAGATGCTGGCGTATTATTTGGAAAATGAGGTGGCCATGGATTTTGTGGCTTCCGTCATGACCGAAATCAACGATGTGATCATACAGCGGGCAATTAAGATTGCGGAAGAATCACTTGTAAAAGAATATCCACAAATGCAGTCTATACGCTACTGTTTTCTGACTTTGGGAAGTGAAGGGCGTGAAGAACAATTGCTTCGTACTGATCAGGACAATGCGCTGGTATATGAAAATGTGGAGGGGTCAATGATGGAGCGAGCTGCCGAGTACTTTCTAAAATTGGGCACCAAGGTGGTTGAAATTTTGATCGCCTGTGGTTTTGCACCATGCCCCGGAGATATCATGGCCAGCAATCCCAAATGGGTGCAGCCATTAGCCCGATGGCAGCAATATTTTGCCGATTGGATTCTCACTCCTACCCAGGAGGCCTTGCTTTCCGCCTCGATATTTTTTGATTTTCGGGCTGTTAGCGGAAGCAAAAGTCTCTCTGAGGAATTAAGTGTGTTTATCTATGATTCTTTACGAAAAAAGCCTGTCTTTCTTAATTTTCTGGCGCAGAATACATTGTCCACTCCACCCCCGCTAGGGTTTTTCAGGAATTTTGTTGTGGAAAAATCGGGGCAACATAGAGACCAGTTTGATATCAAAGCCCGGGCTATCCGGCCACTTGTAGATTTGGCCAGGCTGCTCACTTTGAGCCATGCTGTAATCGGTGTCAACAATACCTTTAAACGGTTTGAGCGGCTTGGAGAATTGGAACCTAATTACAAGGAACTGTTTAGTCAGGCAGCTAAAGCATTTGAAATCCTCATCCGTATCCGGGCTATAGAAGGAATGAAATATGACAATGATGGAAGATTCATCAAACCGGAATCCCTCGGTAAGATTCAGAGACAATTATTGAAAAACACTTTTGTGCCCATCGATGAGCTGCAGGATATAGTGAAGATACGTTTTCAACTAGAAACTTTTGGGAAATGAGCTGGTGGCCATTTTCCAAATCAACAAATATATCCTCAGACTTTGTCAAGGAATACC
The DNA here is from genome assembly GCA_965651895.1 of uncultured Algoriphagus sp. Taxonomy (GTDB): domain Bacteria; phylum Bacteroidota; class Bacteroidia; order Cytophagales; family Cyclobacteriaceae; genus Algoriphagus. The sequence continues at coordinate 21,072 of CBFGUY010000025.1, forward strand.
TCTCTAAAAATGAAGTCACCATTCCCTCTGTGCGGACAATAGACCAGCTAGAGTTTGTAGTCCTAGATACGGAGACCACAGGGTTGGATATCAAATCAGACTCAGTACTTTCCTTCGGTGCAGTGAAGATTTTCAATGAGTGTATTCTGGTAAGGTCTGCAGTGGAGTGGTATCCAGAGTCAACCAAAAACCTCAATCAATCTCCCTTGATACACGGATTGGTTGAGCGCAGTCCTCTTCTTCCCACAGCTCAGTTTGTCAGAGAGGTGCTCGATTACATTTCCAACTCTATACTTGTCGGGCATCATGTGGGATTCGATCTTAGTATGCTACAGCAGATGGCAAGTCCTTTTGGGTTGACTCAATTTCGCAACCCTATGATCGATACGATGAGTTTTGCGATTCGCTTAGACCACGGGCCGAATGCCAACCCCACCCATGTTCAGCCAAGTAATTACAGCTTGGATGCGCTTTGCGATAGATTTCAGATTCCCTTGGATGATAGACATACTGCTACGGGTGATGCTCAACTTACTGCCATACTATTCTTGAAATTAATGAAAATAGCAGCAGCCAAAGGAATAAATACATATGGTCAGCTCATGCGCCAATAGTTCTTGCAAGAATCATTTTGTAAATAATTAAATTTCGCCAAAATAAAATTCATAATACCCTTTTTTTCAGATAGTTAAAAGTAGATTTGATATATATTTTTCTTTTCACTTCAAACTTTTAATTCAATGGCAAAACTAACAATTGAACCCAAACTCGCTCAAAGGAAGGAGCTGAATTTGGAATTGCTGAAAGAGCTCAATGTTTTCCCTGCGCACCCAATTACTCAAAAGTATTGGGCTCTGGGAGGGGCTAGCGGTTGGCTTGGTACCAATACCACGCCAATCAAGACTTGTCCGGATGGAATAGGCCGGTATCAACACTATGTGAATGGTTCTATCTACTACCATCCTTCTATAGGAGCTCATGAAGTTCACGGACTTATCCGGGCAAGATGGCAATCCCTAGGTTGGGAAAAAAGCGTGCTTGGCTACCCGCTCACGGATGAATCAAAATGCCCGGATGGCATCGGACGCTACAATCATTTTCAGGGCGGCAGTATTTACTGGAGTCCTTCCTCTGGAGCCTGGGAAGTACATGGAGCAATAAGGGGAAAGTATTCCAGCTTGGGCTGGGAGAAAAGTTTTCTTAGGTACCCACTTACCAATGAAAATACTTGCCCTGACGGAGTAGGGAGGTATAATCATTTCCAAGGAGGTAGTATCTACTGGACGCCAAGTACCGGGGCACATGAGGTTCATGGAGCCATCCGTTCTCATTGGGCATCTTTGGGCTGGGAAAAAAGTGCCTTAGGATACCCTACCTCTGACGAGCTGGTGGTTTTTGGTGGGGTGGCACGGATTTCCCACTTCCAACGCGGAAGTATCTACTGGTCTCCTACTGCAGGAGTGCGGGTATTGAAAGAGCGGTTAAGGGTTCATGTGAAAATTTTGGAAACACCGACTTCTTTCACCATCAATGAGCAATTTGCGGCGATGCAGGAAGTATATGCCGTAGCTGGTGTGAGAGTGGACTGTGCCTCTACAGAAAATCTTAACTTGCCAACCCTCAGGGACGTGGATGTGGGAGGCTGTACCATGGGGTCAGTTTCTGCTGAACAAGTAAGTCTATTTGGCAATAGGAATTTTGTAGGAACGAATGATGTAGTGGTGTATTATGTAAGAAGTACCGTGCCTGGATACAATGGCTGTGCAGCCCATCCGTCGGGAAGGCCAGGTTGTGTGGTGGTTCGTTCGGCAAGCCGATGGACGCTGGGTCATGAATTCGGACACGTGCTTGGTATCCATCATGTGAATGACAATAATCGCCTTATGACCGGCAACGGCACCTTCAACATCACAAATCCTCCGCCGGATCTTATTTCCAGTGAGTCCACCAAAATGCGTAATTCTAATCTAACGATTCCACTTTAAACTGAAAAATCATGGCTAAGTCAAACAGCAACACAGCCGCGCAGGATTATGATGCGCAAGAACTCCTTGCTTTTCTCAGACAGGATGAGTTGGACTATCCGGCAGGAGCGAAGAAATTCGGAAAAGCCGCTCTCCCGTTCCTCGCAGAACTGGTGCAGGGATCTGATGAAAACCTTTCTATCAAAGCAGCATACCTTGTTGGGTATATTGATGATGAAGCGGGAAATGCTATTCTACAGATGGCTGCTGAAAAAGGTAGTGCTCCGGTAAGGATTGCCGCAGCATTTGGAGCGCAAAAAAGAGGAGCTAAAGCCGCTGAATCAATCTTAAGCAAATCGTTGGATGATACTGATCCCTCAGTAGTGAAATTTGCGTTGAGATCAGCATCTGTAATGAAAATGGAGAAAACCTTTAAAACAAAAATTGATAAAATATCAAAATCGTTCTTGGATGAAGGTATCAAAACAGAAGCATTGAATGTGATGAAAAGAATCAAATAAATTCAACTAAGAAAGTCTGGAAAGGCTGTCTCATACTTATGTTTTCTTGTTAGACTAAGCAATGTAGGATTTTTGTACGTGCTTTTTAAGCCTGGTATGGCTTCTTGCCCTTCGGCGGGCTGGCTACGATGCGACAAGTATAAGCTATGAGGCAGTTTCTTTATTATTTCCAAACAGCATCCACCTGACCGCTGGCCTTCATATGAATAATCAAGTCTCTTGTCATAGGATAAAATCCTGAAGGTTCGACTGTAAGGTTCTCAATGTTTAAATCGACGATCGGGGTGCTTAGCCCAAGGCGATCGGTAATACTACCTAAGCTTTCCGCAAGTACATCTCCAATAGGAAAAACTGCCTTGCTCTCTATTCTACGGATAATCTTGCGTTTTTTCAGACCCACACCTGTCTGTGCTCCCAGATTTCCGCTTTCCATTTTAAAATTAACATCCCCAAAAACCAAGCTTTGATTGGAGGCGTTGTATTCTGGTTTGCCCACAACGAATAAGGTTCCACTGAGGGTTTTTCCATTCGTCTGCTCAGCAATGAAATCCATATTGATGGCCAATAAGTCCCCATAGGCCTGAGTTTTAATATTACTTGGAGTCATGGTGGTTTTCTTATCTACACGGAATGCCTTACCGTCTAGGTTTTCCCGTAGAAGTTCATCGAGGGTGGCATAATTGACCGTCAATGGAATCAACATCTCAAACGTATTCTCTGGATTTTCATTTGGAATGAGTCCTGGAAGAGGAAAAGCCCTGGATGGAGCTGCATCAGCTGGATGGGAATTCACTTTGCCATCCATTCCGAGCCAGATATTATAATTCTCTCCTTCATCAAAAAATTCGCGGAATTTTACATGCTGAGGCTGTATGGAAAAAGCAGTATTGCCTCCTATCCAATCTACAGAAAATGGCTTCCCCACTTGGCCCCAAGCGAGATCTGTCAAGGTTTTTAAACTCGCCAGTTCTTTACCGCCGGACAAGTTTCTGCTTCCCCATTTAGTTAATTCTCTCCGCAATATGCCACTCAGATCTACTTGCATTCCCAAAACCTCAATCCCCAGATTTCCTCCCAGATCAACTAATTCAAAACTTTCCGAACCAATCCCCCAATCCGCATTGATCTTCGGATCAATCACGAACACAGGGGTGAAATTCTCATTAAGAGGCAATTTGGATTGAAATAAACTTCCCAGCCCTTTAGGTTTTAGCCCGATCTCGCCCATGACATTGACAGGAACCGTCAGCTGAATTCGTTGACTGTCTAGGGCTGACCAGGAGATCTGACCATTTCTTTGCAATTGGAGATCACCTGTAATTCCATTGCCCATATCTAATCCCTTTTCCTGAAGTAAAGTTTTAGGAATTTGCCCATTTAATAACCTGCTTAATGTTTCCTTCGGAATGGTCAGTGGAATATTAACTGTGGCAGTGGGACTGGGAGGCGGAAGAGATGGGCCAGGATTTAGTGACGGATTTATACTTTTGCAGGAAGAGAAAATCAGACCTAAAAAAACGATAGATTTTGGTATGTTTATAAGAAACCTAAGGAACTGTTTTTTCATGAGTGAAGTTTGGTTTTTGCAGGAAATTGGCAGTACTACAACTATTGCCCCAAAAATATGAAATCACGAAAATGAATTGGAATAAACTCACTGAGGATAATCAATTATCGGAAATCAAGAGCTTGAGCAAGGAGATACCAGTACTAATCTTCAAGCACAGTACCAGATGTTCTATAAGCAGTATGTCATTGGATAGGCTTTCTAGGAAATGGAAAGAGGAGGATAATGAAAAAATCATTCCTTATTATTTAGATCTTATTTCTTTTCGGGAAATATCTGATTTAGTAGCCCGGGAGTTTAGGATTCCACACGAATCCCCCCAGATAATATTGGTGAAAAACGGGAATGCGGTATATCATACCAGTCATTTTGATATATCCTATGCGGATCTATTTGGGAAACTATAGTTAACCTGTTTTTTTAAACTGTTTTTACACCATCTATCCGCCAAAACACCCATTCTTATTTTTCCTCAGAGGCGGAGTAAACCTTTGACCTTGTCATGTGGTCAAAGAATTAGAAATTCACCACATCATGACAAAAAACTACGCTTTTATTATTTTGATTTTTAGCCTTTTATTTGGCTCATCAGCTTTTGGTCAGCGGCCTACAGGACAAGATCGTCCAGAAAGAAAACTTACAGGAACCGTCATGGACGGTAGCACCAAAACACCCATGGCCGGAGCCAATGTACTTATCAAAACCATAACGGATTCACTTTTGATTGGTACGGTGACGGATGACAAAGGGCAATTTGAAATCGTCAGGCCCAGGATTCCTTCTGTTAAAATTGAAATTAAATTCATTGGATATGAGACAATCTCCAAGACCCATACCGGAAGGGATCCTATAGACTTGGGAGTATTGACACTAGAGGAGGACTCCCAAGTGCTCGGAGAGGTAGTCATAGAAGGTCAAAACTTACTGGGTGAAATGAGAGGCGATACGACTTCTTTCAATGCAAATGCCTTTAAAACCAAGGAGAACGGTATGGCAGAGGATCTTATCGGAAAGCTGCCCGGGGTGACTATTCAAAACGGTGAAGTCCAAGCTCAAGGAGAAGCTGTCCAAAAGATATTGGTGGATGGACGGGAGTTTTTTGGTTCCGATCCCAATATTGCTTTGAGAAACCTGCCCGCAGACGCAATTGACCGGGTAGAAGTGCTGGATCAGAGATCTGATCAAAGCCGTTTGACAGGTTTTGATGATGGCACCTATACGAAAACCATTAATATTATTCTGCGTGAGGACAGGAAGAATGGCCAATTTGGCCGTGCATATGCAGGTTATGGGACTGACGATAGATACAATGCCGGAGGAAGCGTCAACCTTTTCAGCGGAGATCGACGGGTCTCTATCTTAGGTCTGTTTAATAACATAAACCAGCAGAATTTTTCCAGTGATGACTTAGCGGGAGTCAATGCCAATGCCTCAGGCGGAGGGAGAAGGCGCGGGGGATTTGGTGGAGGCGGAAATGCTTTCTATGGCGGAAATGATATAGGCTCCATCACTACCAATGCCATGGGGTTAAACTACAGTGATAAGTGGGGATCTAAGGTAAACTTCTCAGGAAGTTACTTTTTCAATAATACGCAGAATACATTACGGCAAATAACTAACCGTCAGACTGTCATCAACGAAAGTACCACCCAGAATTATCAAGAAAACCTGATCAATTCTGTGGAAAACACCAATCATAGGGCTAATGCACGGATAGAAGCTGATCTCAACGAGAAAAATTCATTCATTATCACTCCAACTATTTCCTTCCGGACAGGTAATACATTCAGCGACAGAGATGCGTTGACTTTGGCAAATGATACTGATTCTCTTTCCGCCCTACGTTCTATTACGGATGCGCAATCAAATTCATATAGTATCGGAAACAACTTGACCTATCGATATAAATTTGATAAAAAAGGGAGGACTTTCTCCACGGACATCAATACCTCCTGGAGCAATAACGAACAGGATTCTGAGCTATCCGGAACCAGTGTGGACTATCAAAGAGCTCAATTGGACACCATTCTTCAAGTAACTGATCAGATTTCCAAAGGCTTTAATTATCGAGTAAATGCTACTTTGACAGAGCCTCTTGGTGAAAAATCCATTGCTACTTTAGGCTATCAGATCAGTAATAATAAAACCGATTCGGATCAGAAAACCAGGGTGTTGAATGAAGAGAATTTGCCGGTTTTGGATACTGCCTTGAGTAATGAGTTCAACAATAAATTTGTCACCCAGCGTGTGAGAACTGGTTATGCCTACAATAGCCAGGGCTGGAACCTCAGTGCCAATCTGGATTATCAATATGCTAAAATGGACAATGAGGCATTTTTTCCTGTTGAGGGGGTTTTTATGCGTGACTTCAGAAATTTATTGCCTAGTGCCAGTATCAATTATAGAAACAGGGAAAGTGGACTGAACTTTCGCCTTAGGTATAGAACCGGGACAGATGAACCTTCAGTAAACCAGCTTCAGAATGTGGTAAATAACCAGAACCCGCTTAACCTTAGTGTAGGTAATCCCAACCTTGCCCAAAGCTTTGAAAACAGCATTTTTGCGAATGTCGGCAAATTCAACATGGAGAAAAACCGTACCTTCTTTGTGTTTGCTAACTTCTCCACAACTAAAAACGCTATAGGGACAAGCACGTATATTGCTTCGCAGGATACGCTGATCAATGGCGAAATATTGCTTCGTCCTGGCGGGCAAATCTCCCAACCGGTCAATCTGGATGGTAATTTTAGAGGGAACATGTTTATGAATTATGGAGCTCCACTAAAGGGGATCAAAACCAATATCAACTTAAATACGCGCGTTGGGTTCAATAGAACGCCAGGCTTGATCAATGGGGAGAAAAACATCAATGATAATATTAACCTTGGGCAAGGAATCACCTTTACTTCTAATATCAGCAAGGACTTTGACTTTACCATAAGCACTACAGGGACATACACCATCGTAAATTCGAGCTTGCAGGAGAATCTGAATAACAATTACTATATCCAGGAATCTAATCTGCGCTTATACTATTCTCCAAATGGCGGGAAGTTGTTCATAGGAAATACGGTCAACAACAGCTTATATCGTGGGCTTTCCGAAGGATTTGACCAGTCGGTATGGCTGTGGAATATGGAAGCCGGATATAGATTTGCCAAAAACAACAAAGCGGAGCTGAAAATGGTGATTTTTGATTTGCTCAACCAGAACAACAGTATCACCCGTACCATCTCAGATGTGTCTGTTACGGATGTTTATACCAACGTGCTGACCCGCTATGGCTTACTTACATTCACTTATATTTTGGGCAATTTCAAGCAGCCAGAAAACGATGGCGGTCAGATGCCATGGAGAGGCGGACCTCCTAGAGGTGGAAGCCGAACTTGGTAGAAATGCAATTTTGATTTAAGATTTATGGACTCAAACTTTCATACCGACTGCATTCTTTCAGTCGGTTTTTTTGTGGACTAAAGAAGCCTTTCGATTTTGAAAGAATCTTTTATATCAGTAGTTTAACTTACGTAATTATCGTAAACTTTTAGATATGGATAGGTTTATTCTAGTTCTCTTGCTGTCTTCTTTAGTTTCTTGTGTAAAAGAAACTGAAGAAGAGAACTATCGGATCATAAAAAAGGAGGATTTCAAAGAGATTTCCATTAACTCAGAAAAGCACTATTTCGAAGAAGTAATAAACCCATCTGGCATTGGATTAGTCCGTGATAGACTTCTGATCTCTGAGGCATGGAGAGTACCGGAGGAGCATCCTCGAATGCATTTGGTCAATACCTCAAATTGGACTTATGATAAGCCAAAGGGTAAGCATGGCCAAGGACCACTTGAGATAACTGATGCTGCCCAATTTTTGTATTCCCCTGATCCAGATTCATTTTGGATATATAATATGAATCGAAAAAAAATGGTTGAGTTCTCATTAAATGACACATTGCTGTTGGGGAAAAAGGATTGGAAACTTCCCGAACCAATGTTACTGATTCATTTTTTAGCAAATACTTCTGACAGTACCATTTTAGCAAGACCATGGGAAGGCGAGGATAAAATTTTAGAATTTGATCGAAAGGGAGATTTAATAGGCAGATTTGGAGAATGGAGCAAAATCCCAGAGAGGCCAGACCTAAATTTGAAACAGGTTTCAGAAATTAACAACGGCTGGTTTAATGGAAATCCTGAAGTTGGCATTTTTGTTCGGTCAGGTTTGTACGTGGATGTAGTGGAGATATTTGATTATAAAAAGAAGATATTTAATATTATCCAAGGGCCGAACTTAGAGTTGCCACTTTTCGACGTTCATGAAACTTCAGGTCCATCTGTATTTTTTAGACCAGATACAAAATATAGATATAGGGATGTAGCGATAACTTCACAATACATACTTGCTTTATACTCAGGATATAGTCAAATTGATTATAATCAAACTGGAATAGTTGCTGAAGAAATATTGGTGTTTGACCATAAGGGAAATCCACTTTATAACTTAAAACTAGATCGATCGATCATCAACTTTGTGGTGAATGAAGTCACAAATGAAATCTATGGACTCACCACAGATGAAGATCCCGGAATAGCGGTGTTTCAGGTTCCTGGGGAATTATTATAAGTCACAAAAAAGCCGGCTCCCTATGGTGCCGGCTTAACAACTGGGTTCAAGCAACTTTTACATTTTAGGAAGCACCACAGTATCTACTGAGTGGATCACTCCATTTGATTGCCATACATCTGCGATAGTCACTTTGGACTCTCCGCTGTTTTCGTCGGTGATGTAAAGATCCTTACCTTTCATCCAAGCAGTCAATTTTCCTCCTTGAACTGTAGTAAGTACTGCTTTGCCATCTCCTTTTTTGATCGCAGCAGCGATTTCTTTTGATCCCATTTTACCTGCCACTACGTGATAAGTCAGTACTGCCTGTAGCTGGGCTTTGTTTTCTGGTTTCAAAAGCGTCTCTACAGTGCCTGCAGGAAGTTTCTCGAATGCCATGTTATCAGGAGCAAATACCGTGAAAGGGCCATCTCCCTGAAGAGTCTCCACCAAACCAGCTGCTTTTACCGCAGCAACTAGCGTAGTATGGTCATTGGAATTTACGGCATTTTCCACAATGTTCTTGGATGGATACATTTCCGCTCCGCCTACTATTTTTGTTTTTTCCATTTGAGCAAAAGCCATGTTTGCAGAAAGAAAAATAAAGGCTGCAAAAGCCACTTTGAAGAAATTTTGAATGTTCATGATCGTGTTAGTTTGATGATTTTTTAAGTTTCTTGTTTGGGGAGAGATACGTTCTGGTAAGGGATGGTGGATTGCATGCCGATAAAATATTTTCTGATTCCTGACGTGTGGTGGTCCCTGTTCGCTTTTGATTCTTTTATTCCCTTGTCCTTTTCTACCCAAAAAACCTCAAAAGCATTAGCTTTGTGGCTTGATTAACCAGTAAGTGATGTACCAGGAAAAAATCGATTCTATCAAAGCCGCTATTTCAGCTGCTGACGCTACAAATCCGGAGGAGCTAGAAGCTTACAGAATGGAGTATATCTCCAAAAAATCTGTGGTGGGCGCACTTTTTGCCGATATGGGAAAAATCCCCAATGAGGAGAAAAAAGCCTATGGTCAGTTGGTAAACGGCGTGAAGCAATTGGCTGAATCTAAGTTCCAGGAGCTTATCGAGAAAGTTAATCAGGCAAACAAAAAATCAAAGTCAGCAGATATTGACCTTACGCTGCCTCCCTCCAACCAGTCTCTGGGAGGAATCCATCCACTCACTGCTACCCGTCAGCGTATCATTGAGATCTTTGAGCGTATAGGATTCAATCTTTCCGAAGGGCCTGAAATTGAAGATGATTGGCATAATTTCACCGCGCTGAATTTCCCTGAAAACCACCCTGCCCGTGAGATGCAGGACACGTTTTTCATTGAGAAAAACCCGGATATCGCACTGAGAACGCACACTTCCTCGGTACAGGTGCGGGTGATGGAAAATCAAAAACCTCCTATCCGCACGCTTTCCCCAGGGCGGGTGTATAGAAATGAAGCGATCTCAGCCCGGGCACATTGTATTTTCCATCAGGTGGAGGGATTGTATGTGGACGAAAATGTAGGTTTCGCAGATCTGAAAAACACCTTATATCACTTTGCCAAAGAAATGTTTGGCAAGGAGACTAAAGTACGTTTCAGGCCATCCTATTTCCCTTTTACTGAGCCTAGTGCCGAGATTGATATCTCTTGCCTGATCTGTGGAGGCAAAGGTTGCAACGTCTGCAAGGGTAGTGGCTGGGTAGAGATCGGAGGGTCCGGAATGGTGGATCCGAATGTCCTGGAAAACTGTGGGATTGATTCAAAGAAATATACTGGCTTTGCATTCGGTATGGGTATAGAGCGAATCGCCATGCTGAAATATCAGATCAAAGATCTTCGTTTGTTCACAGAGAATGATGTGAGGTTCCTGAGGCAGTTTAGGCCACTATTATAACAATCAAAGGCGTTGAGGAATCAGCGCCTTTTTTGGCTTTATTTTTACCGCAGGGGTCACAGAGTTTTTCGCAGAGAACACAACTTAAGATTTTCCCGCCTTTCCAGAATCTGGGTAATCTCATCCACTCCATGATCCAAATTTTCAGATGCACTAGTTGGATTTAATAGCGGTGTACAACTGGCCACTCACAAAGTGCGAATAGTGGCAAGTGTACCCAAAGGAGGTTAGCTTAAAAGCTACGCTCTTTGCGTTTTCTTCGTGCCCTTTGCGGCTAAACAAATTAGACCGCTTTCGCTGTTTCCATTTTATAGATGATATCCTCGTAGTCTAGTTTATTCCAGTTCTCCGTGATCAGGGGATCTGCCATCACCTGGTCCATGATCGCTTCTTGCAGCTTGCCTTGGGCATAAGCCTCTGAATACCTCATATCCGAGAATGTAACCATAGAGTACAGCGGAATCCAGTCATTTGGATATAGCTCGTACAGCTTAGCTTCTATTTTTTTACGAAGAACAAATTTGGGATCTGCCACAGAATCTTTCATTTCCTCAAAATTCTCCATGGCTAACTGACAGATCGCATCGGTGTCTATCTTTCGTTTCTTCTGGAACTTTTCAAAAACCAAATCCCAGGAATTAGTCCCGAACTTATCGATCAGGCCATTTAAAATAGAGCAATCTTCAAATCCGCAATTCATACCCTGTCCATAGAACGGAACCATTGCATGACTTGCATCTCCCATGAGCAAGCTGGTGCCCTGTACCCAAGGAAAGCATTCCACATTGATCAGCGCTGAAGTAGGATTGGCGAAAAACTCAGTTTTCAGATCTGGCATCAGTTGATATGCGTCGTCGAAATAATTGGAGAATAGGATCTCGAGATCTTTCTCGTCATTTATTTTTTCGAAACATACTTTGGAGCCGCTGTGCGGTAAAAATAGGGTGCAGGTAAAGGTCTTGTCCGGATTGGGAAGCGCAATGAGCATAAACTTGCCCCTAGGCCAGATATGCAGCGCGTTGGGATCCATAGCGAATTCCCCATCGGCTGTGGCCGGTATGGTCAGTTCCTTATATTCGTGGGAAATGTATTCCTGCTTGTAGTTGAATCGGATTTGCTTTTGCATGGCAAGGCGTAATGCAGAATACGCTCCATCCGATCCAAAAAGTACCGGAGCCAATACCTTCTTTTCTCCGGCAGGAGTCTGGAAGTTGATCTCCTGATTACGGAAATCCACATCGGTGCATTTATGCTCAAAGTTGAAATGAACTCCCAGTCGCTCACCTTCTTCTACTAAAAGCTGATTGAATTTCCCTCTGGAAAGTGAATAAATAGCCTGGTTTTCTTTTCCGTAGGAAATAAAAGTAGTGCCTCCATGCTCGTCATGGACTTTGCGCCCATACATAGGAATAGCCAATGGCATTACTTTATCTTTTAGCCCTACTTCTTCCAACGCATTCCATCCTCGGTGACTAAGTGCCATATTGATGGATCTTTTGCCTTCTTCGAAGTTAGATTTTCGCTTGTCCGGTCGTTTGTCGAAGACTTCGACTTCTAGACCTTGACGTTTTAGATATATAGCCATTAGAGAACCTATCAATCCGGCTCCTAATACGGTCACTTGATTCTTTTCCATTTGGATTGTTTTATCCACGCTTCCTTTAAGCGAATTTCTTCAGAGATTGTTCCAGAATCTGAGCAAATCGGAACACATCCAGGAAGCTGTTATAGAGTGGTGTAGGTGCCAGACGGATCACGTTTGGATTGCGCCAGTCGCCTACTACTCCGTGTTTATACCATTCATCGAATACAGCCTTGCCTCCGCGATGAATGTGCAAAGATAACTGACAGCCTCTTTCCGCAGGATTTTTAGGTGTAATAATTTCCAAAACCTGTGATTTTCCGCTGATTTCTTCAATTAGATAGGCTAAATATGCTGTTAGCTGCTCAGATTTCTTTCTCAAATTGGCCATTCCTGCTTCTTGGAAGATATCCAATGATGCTTGATGGGCTGCCAAACCAATAATATCAGAGTTGGAAAGCTGCCATCCATCCGCACCATACATCGGGATAAACCCTTTCTCCATCTTGAATCGCTGCTCCTGATCATGCCCCCACCACCCAGCAAAACGGTTCATATCGGGACGCTCAGCAAAACGCTCATGCACAAACACCCCCGAAACGTTGCCCGGCCCTGAATTCATATACTTGTAACTACACCAAGTCGCAAAATCCACATCCCAGTCATGAAGACTTAATGATACATTCCCTGCAGCATGGGCTAAGTCAAAGCCAGCATATGCACCTACTTCATGTGCGGCAGCCGTAATAGCTTTCATATCAAAAACCTGTCCGGTGTAATATTGCAGCCCTGCCATATTTACCATGGCGAGTGAATCACTTTGATTTCTGATTTCTGCAAGAATATCAGCTGTGCGAAGTGTATGCTCACCTTCTCTGGGCGTAAGTTCCACTATGGCATCCTCTGGATCATACCCATGAAACTTCACCTGGGTCTCCAACATGTATTGATCTGAAGGAAAAGCACCTGCCTCTACGATGATTTTATATCTTTCTTTCGTAGGCTGATAAAAGGAAACCATCAGGAGGTGAAGGTTCACTGACAGGTTATTCATTGCCACTACCTCATGCTCATGGGCTCCCACGATCTCCGCAAGGGCGGATTTTGATTTTTGCTTCGCAAAAAACCAGGCATCTTCTCCGTGAAAATGCCCGTCTACACCCATCTCTGCCCAGTTTTCCAATTCTTTTGAAATGTAGTCTTTGACAGATTTTGGCTGAAGACCCAGTGAATTACCGCACAGATAAATAGCGTCTTTTCCATCTACCTTTGGGAAAATAAACCGGTTCCGGAAGTGTTTAAGGGGATCTTTTTCATCCATCTCCCGGGCAAAGTCAAGTGAATATGTAAAGCTCATTTTTAGAAATATTTTGTAACTCCCCCTTTTTCAAAGGGGGTAAGGGGATTTTCCCACAATTTTAACTAATGCTTTCTAGCGACTTCAGGTTTTATTTAGCCATCACTGTCCCACACTTTTTGCAGGTGATGTGCGCTGGGTTGCCCCAAAATCTCTCCTGCACTGGAGGAAGCTGCTTGACGATGTCTGTGACTTCAAAAAATTCCTCATATAACTTTTCACCGCAATTCTCACAGTGCCATATAAAACCATCCACTTCCCCTGCCCTTCTGTATCGCTCGATCACCAGCCCGATTGTATTAGCAGGACGGCGTGGAGAATGTGGGACTTTAGCAGGTAGTAGGAATATTTCGCCTTCCCGGATAGCTATATCTTTTGGTTTCCCTTCTTCGATCACTTTCAGTACTATATCTCCTTCTACCTGATAGAAAAACTCCTCCCCTTCATTGGAATGATAATCTTTTCTCGAATTCGGACCGCCGACGACCATGACTATGAAGTCATCGTTTCCTTTATAAACCTGCTGATTACCGATTGGCGGCTTTAAAAGATGTCTGTTTTCGTCTATCCATTTTTTAAAATTGAAAGGTTGAGCTAGTGCCATATCGGTAGTTTTTCAGGTAAGATTCAAATTTATCCAAAGATTTCTTCTCCACAATCCACCCTAAAAGTATTAAAAAACATAGGCTTTTTTGGCTTACTTTGTCTAAACCAC
>CBFGUY010000026.1:0-35196 GCA_965651895.1 uncultured Algoriphagus sp.
CTCCACTCCTTGCGGTCATTTCTCTGATAACCAAGATCCACTTCGAGTAGATTGTTACCTACCGCATAGCTGAGTTTATTGATATACTTGGTATGATCTACTTCCTGATATGGCAGCAGAATATCCCTATTGGAGCGGTCATGTAATTGTGTATCTACCTGTCGGGGTTCCAGTCCATGGGCATTGGCGAAGAATCCGGATTTAGAGCTAACCTTCGATACAGAAAAAATATTACGGACATTGTCTCCTATGTAGCCAACTCTGCCTGTAAAATTAAATTCCTTACCGGCAGTGTTTCTTACATGATGATCTGATAAGGCTACGCCAAAATCATATACAAATACCGAATCCGTAGGTACTCTAAAGTCTCCATAAGAAGCATATGTAATCCTGCCATCGGCAAACCATCGGTTTTTCCTTGTATAAATATTCACAGAACCGCCCAGCCAGTCATTATTTGATTTAGCACCTAGATCTACTGTGCCGCCTACTCCATTTTCAGAAGGGGCAGCTTTTTCACGTATATCCACTACTCCGGCTATAGCATCCGAACCGTATTTAAAAGAGGCTGGCCCTTTGATGATCATGACCTGATCGGCAGCGTACTGATCTATTTCCAATCCATGGTCTGCTCCCCACTGCTGTCCTTCGTGCTTTATTCCATTTTCCACTACCATCACCTGATTGAAGCCCAAGCCCCGGATCAGTGGCTTGGACGCTCCAGAACCTATTCCTATGGTACTGATACCAGGAAGGCGTTCAAGGGATTTCATCAAGCTTCCGCCCCTATTTTCCCTTAAAAATCCCTGTTTTACAACATCCAGAGCGTTTGATTCCTCATTTCTCAATTGGTAAGCCCTATCTATTAACAGGAACTCTTCCAATTCAACTGTACTGGACGTGTCTGAAGGTATAGCATCTATAGTTATGGTAGAATGTCCGGAAATGGAGGGCAAATCAGACTTATTCAAGCTACTATCCGCTGCGATTTGATAGAGAAATATCCATTGAACTAGTCCCACCAAAGTGGATAAGATAGAAAGCATAAACCATTATTTGCAACTGATTTGCAAATATACTGGCATTCGCTTTACGAAACAAAGTTGCAAAAACAAACTGGATTAGATTTCTTTCAAAGGCTATCTTTTGATTTGAATGACTCTCCAATCCTGCTTTCTGTCTTTAGGCAAAAATGTGTATCTGTTTAACTGCAGGTATGTGCTTTCAGTTTATGCTCGAAGTTCAAACTGGGAAATCCCATCCGCCGCAACGAAGAGCAAGGAGGAATTTCCCAAGGGCAGAACCAAACAGAGTTCAAGTAAGGGCATTAATACTAATACACAGAAAGCTAGAATGCATATCCCTCTACATAGCGCCCCTTATTGACAGGGAGCGTGTAATTCCAAAACTTCAGATATCGGACGGGAAGAAAGCTTCCCATCTGGCTTTCTTTCCCTTAAAGTATAATCAGCAAATGGAGCCCAATAGGTAGTAGGGTCAATCGTCTCAAGTTTTAATTTACTCCAATAGACACGTCCATTTGAATCTTTATAAGTAGATTCCAACCGGGTGATCAGCTGATCCGCACCGATGCCGAAGACTTGACCAATAATCTCCGGCAACCGGAGTTCTTTTGCCTGCTGGTTAAACAAGTAGATCAACCGTGTATCAAAACCCACTGTAGCGAGATGGATTTTTTCTGAAGCATTGGCATCCTTGAGTTTCCTCACTTCATATGCTTTGCTCTCCAACCCTGCAATTACTTCATTGGGCCCAGGAATAGCAGTAAACTCGATGTACTCGTCCTTGGAAGGGATGGCAGTAAGATTATCCTTAGGCTCCAGATATACCGAATCCACCGTGACTACCCTGCCGTTGCCTGGCCCTTCGGCTTCTGTGCCAAAGGTCAGGTAACTGCCGTCAGGCTGGGCGATGACATAATGGATCATCTCATCTTCCCTACCCCATGCCGCATGGTCAAAAAGGAATCGGCCACTACATGTGCTGTGATAGATCCAGATTTCCCCAGATCTACCCGTATGATCTGAATAGGAGTAAATAATAGCCTGATCGAAATAAAGTCCGCCTTCTTCGCTGTCGTAGGTGGCAAGGTCTATTTCCTGTGGAAACCCGACTGAAATTGAACTCACGACTCCAACTAAGTGAATGATGATTTTAGCTAAAAACTTCATGTTGATCAGATTATTTGGTGACAATAAATCATATTACACCCTTTTCTATTCAATAATTTCTACCGTAAAAGCAATCATTACCGCAGGTGTTTTAAACTGCTGATCCCTTTTGACTGCAAAAAAGTAATAGGGAGGGCTGACTAAAGCACCGGCATGAGGGTGACCTTGACCTTCCAGAATTCTGTTGAATTTTTTTTCATCATCAGTCATTTTAGTCTGGTCTTTCAATTCATGAAGATACACTTTGCGATGTATATTCCCGAAGTTAGCATCACCTAGAGGAAGCGCGTTTGAAAGGTGTGCTTGTCCATTTATAGCTACACGTTCTGTTTTGCCTTCCAATGCAGCACGATTTACTTCAAATTCAAGAAATCGATCAACAGGAAATAAAGCGGGTCTTGTAACTCCCTCTCCTGATTTCGGCATATCCGCATCTTTAGCAAAACTATAAAAACCGAAAAAATGGTTATTTATACCTCCCCAAGACCGGTTTTTTGTTTTGTCATAATATGAAAGATTATGCTTACTCGAAGCTCTTGATTTGGGAATATCAAAAACCCGCGCCGGAGCATTATTGGTAGCTTTAAGCTCTGTGGTATTGGATGAGGTCTCTTTATAGGCACGGATACTTCCAGTCCCATATAAAGCTATTGAGGCTTCATCCGTTAGGACATAGTTTAGAAAAGACTTATCCCAATACGTTGAACCTGCCAGATAAATAAACTTATACTCCACCCTCACCTTTACCGTAGCACTTAGCTTTTTACTCTCCCGCTCAGCTTCCGCCTGGCTGATTTTGATCATTTTGTATCCCAATTTTGGAGCTACGAGATATGTGCCATTACTCCCAACCGCAATCCGACCGTTGGCCATGGTATTCTTGGTGTTATTTTCGTAGATCGGATCAAACATCACGGTCACGTCATCCTCATTGGTCTCGTACCCGAATAATCTTCCTTCTGGAGAACCTATACCATACGCATTTCCCAAGATCAGTGCTTCCCCATACGCTTTACTTCTATCTTTGCTGTCCGGGAAATTCCTGACATTCACGAAGAGGTTTCTCTTGGTTCCGCTGGCATCGGCCATGCCTTCGATGCGGTAATAGCCCCCGATGTTTCTAGCTGTTTTTTTTGGTGTTGTCGCCATTTGAACTCCTACTTTAGGTGTCCCCGTAGCTTTCTGGACTACCGTACCACTTCCTGCGGAAAATACGCCTTTTTGAAGTGATGTCGCTGCTTGAGCTTTATTTGCTTGCTGGCTCGTTAAGGTTTGATTCTTGAATATAGGCCCGCCATAAAAGCGCGCACCTTTGGTGCTCTCATGCATAAACATCGTGGCATTGTCATTAGCCCTAATGAAAATCCTAAACTTCTGATCCAGTGAGTGCCAAGGATTTTTGTCATATTTAAGTGTACCTGTGACTTCCTTATTAGCCATGGTACCCGTAAGTGTGGCCCTCATATTTTCTTTTTTATGAATAATTTCCCCAGTGATCGTATTTCCATTTTGGGTCAAATGGTACTCGATATTAGGATCCACTTTTGATTTGTCATTCACCATAGACGCATTCCATACGCCTGTGAAATTTTGCGCCTGTGCCCATCCTGCCAAGAAGAGTAGGATTAGCTGTATATAAATGTGTTTTTTCATGATTTATTAGTTTAGAAAGACCATAATCCTCCCAGGCAGAAGATGAATATCATCTACGCCGCATGGGTTACAGCCCGATTTGTAAATAGAAAGTGAGGCAGATTAGACCCGCCCAAAAAAAAATTACCTTGGATCGAACCCTTTTACCCAGCCTTTGATCTTGACTTTTTCACCAGAGGTAGTTTCGGTAAAATCCCCCTCAAACTCAGCTTCTAGATCTATTATCGGAAACTCATCCTTGGTTATCTGATCAGTCCAAGTTTTTGGTTTCTTTGACACTATCTTATATGATCCGCTTTCTGATAAAAAAACATATTTCTTATCCTCTTTTGCTACCTTAAGCTCTATAAAAGAATTATCTCCAAATTGGTTTTGCTCAGGCTTGAGCGGACTTATTTTATCCTCTTCCCAGATCATTCTAAAGATGGAATTACCTTGAAGTGGATCCACAAATCCGATGGTCGATGCATTGATCTCCCTATTCCCATTCCATCTGGTGTCAATTCCTGCTTGGGCATACACAGGTGTAGTGAATGTCTGTCCATCCAGGGATCCACCCGATATTTCATAGGAATAGAAGGACTTGGATTTCAATTGCTCCTTGTCCATCCCTAGTTCCTTTGCTACTTTTTCAAGAGCCTGATCCTCTTTGGATGCACCGCAAGCAAAGGCAAGGAGAGAAATGCCGACTAGCAGCATCAATCGATTTACTAAATTAGTCTTCATAAAATGTCTATTGGATGGTGAAAGAAAAAGTAGCAGGCTTGATCTGGCCTTTAGCTTCCAATGGCCGGGCAAGCAACTTGACCTGATAATTCCCCGGAACGAGCTTGGCAGGTGTTTCTTTCAAAGTAGCCCTGCTTTTCTCGTTATAACTTAATAAGGAAATAAAGTCAAAACCTTCAGTTCCGATGATCATATCTCCCGGGATGTAAGGCATGGGATTTCGGGAGGTTTTGCCCATTAACTTCCCATTATGATAGACTTCGGTAATAAACTCAAAAAATATGATCTCTCTCCCTTCTTTGGACTTGATGCCGTCCCCCTGAAATGAAAACAAAATGGGATATCTATCTTTTCTGAAATCTATGAAAATATCTATCAGATTATCTGATTTGGTTTCCAGTTTCAATTCCGAGTATTTCCCTACGGTAATAGCTCCTTTGACAGTTTGCGCATTAGATTCAACTAGAATAAAAGTGAACCAAGCAAGTGCGAGTATTCGAATAAGCGTTTTCAATTTTTAAGAATTTTTAGTTAGTAATACATTGATTTTTAGAAGATTAATCAGAAAAAACAAACATTAGAAATAAGCGGTAGCCCTATGTTCAGTATTTATGAGGTTCTTACATTTCATACTGACTGTATCTGCTTGATTTCACCCTGCCGGAAAAGGGCAGCCAGCTACCTGGAGTATCTGCGGCATCCCCTTTGCCTAGTTTGCCCTCAAACTCAAAGACAAATTCCTCAGCAGTCCAACTAATCACTTGGAGTTTGCCCTCCATGATATCTTGGGGCAGGGAGGTGTCGTATTTGATCTGGCCAGGCTCGCGGTCTTGGGAAAATTTTCCATAGGAAATAAAGAACACATCTCCTGACTCACTGTAGCCATGGAATAAGCCAGGCTCGTCGAAGGACAATACTTCAGGCTTTCGTTGTGAAATATCTTTACCTGCAAAAGTCAATGAGACATGCTGACCTTCACCATCCATCACACTAAAAATGAGCTGGTTGGGATATACAGTAAGCGTAGAATTTGCCATCGCAACAGAATCAAAAACTATTTGCCCACCTACTTCAAGGTAAACCATGTGTTGCTCAGAGGGCGACATAACATAAGATTGACCCACTGCATAGTATGGTATCAAAGCCAAACAGAACGAAACCACCCTAAGCTTCAGTTGCATACTCCTGCCACTTTATCTGCCAGTTTCCTGGCCAGTTCTATACTTTTTTCCTCATCCACAGACCCGTAAGGGCCTACCTGGGCGCTAAGCGAGAGCAACACCTCACCTACTACGACAAATACCCCGAATCCCTTTTTGTTATAGACAGCATAGTCGGCTTTTGTCTCCAATGGGATGTAAGCGTTTTGCTGCATACTCATGGCCGTATTTTGAAGGGTCTTATTGGAGGACGCATTGGCATTGGGATCTTTGGACTTTCCAAGCTCATCATCGATTAGTTTGTTCAATTTTGCTGCTTCTTCAGGCGTTTTGTCCCGGTAAGTGCTTTTGGTATAGTCCACCACCAGATTCGGAATATCCTTATTCTTATCATTCCGCTTTAGCCGGAGTTTTTCGGCTGTTTCCATTTCATCAAACCCTATGAAATGGATGACACCATTCTCCTTCCAGGAATATCGATACATATGTCTTGGCTCATAATGGTCTGACTTAATCGGATTGCCATTGGCCAAATCTTTGATTAATTCTTCGGTGAAAAATTTCCCTTCATTTTCTCCCGTATAGTCCATCAGACAGGAATCATTCACTTTTTTGGAGCTGGAATTATTACCCAAGAGACTTTTCTCCCCTGAAGATGAACTGCACATAGATGCCGCGAGGAGCAGAAGCAGATTGAATGCGATCGCAAGTAGTTTCATGATTCAGCGGTTTAAAAGGCCATCCCATTCTTGTATTGACTCATATCTATCACTTGCTCGATCTCGCCAAGCTGTACCACTTTCATATGAGATGTGACTTTGCCTTTCTTATCAAAAGCCGTCATTTCCATCATAAATCCCTGCATTTTCTCCGGTAAGGGTACTTGGTTTTTGGAATAGGATCCCAGTGATTTGGCAAAGGCGGTCTGATCAAACTTCACTTCAGGAGCCATCCAAAATTCTCCTTTCAAATCTTCATCCTCCATGATATATTTGGTGGCGGTGTAGCCCAGAATCGTTTTGGTCTCATTGGTCTTTTTCATTTCAGGCATATTGGCATCATCCTCATCATCAGCAGCACTTCCGAACATTCCCATCATGGAGGTGGACATGGCCGTGTATGTTTTGTCTTTGGGATTGAGGGTCACCATTACATCACTGTCCAGGTCATATATGATCAGCATACCGGACATTTCCATTCCAAAGTAGCTTTCGGCCACATTGTACTTCCATACTTGGGTCATAGGCTTCCCCTTTTCCATATTCATCTCCATGGTGACCTGAAAATCAAAACTGTACTTGGAAGGGGCTTTAAAATCCTTAGACTGCCCCATCATACCGGCTAAGTCTATTCCCCCCATCCCTTTTCCTTCATTGGATTGGTTATCTCCTGAAATGGCTTTGGTTGCCATCTGGTCTTTGAGTTTCTTCAAGACTTGGGATTGTCCTTCGATTACCATAAAAAACAGGCAGAAACACAGTGGGTAAATCTTTGAATTAAAATATCTCTTCATAGCGTGTGATTTTTGATTGCTATGACTTAGTCTTTCACATGGAAAAATGGTAAACAGAAGGCCTTAAAAAACTTTTGTGATTATCCGCAATGATGCCAGTAACCATATTCTCTTTGCTTTACTGGACGGAAGACCGATACTTCGACTAAGCTCAGTACAAGTGACGGGTGACCGAAGTGGCCTTGACGCTGGTGTTTTCCGAATCCTATGATGCTTTTATTGTTTTACTGGCAGAAAAGCGGATATACATAAAAACTTTTTATCTAATTCATTTAATTGGACTGAAAAACGGGATTTTTCACTTTTATTCAGGCATGTGAATTTCCGCATCTACCCGACAAAACTTTCACCATCAACGTTTTCACACTAATCAACTGATTTTGAACTAAGTGTATGTATAAAGAAAAATTATATATATGTTTACCTAATTCCAATTTTTAAGACTAAGGGTAAATGAGTGAAATTCTTATAGAGAAGCTTAAATCCGGGGATAAATCGGCACTTGGAGAAGTTTATAAATTATATCGGGAGCAATTTCTGCAATTTGCCAAGCGATACCACAAGGATGAAGAGCTACTTCAGGATATCTATCAAGATGTAAGCATTGCCTTATTTGACAGGGCTGTAAGTGGTAAATTAGAACTTGACAAAAGTAGTATCAAAACCTACCTCTTTTCGATGGGTAAATTCATGCTGTTTACCAAACTGAAAAAAGAGCGCCCCAACTTTGAATTAAAAGAAGATCAGGAATGGACTCAGGGAATGTATGAAGAAGCCAAACTCTTTATAGAAGAACCTGATTCAAAAGTGTCTTTCCTCGGAAAATCACTCGCCAAGCTGGGGGAAAAATGCAAAAAAATCCTTGAGCTGTATTACTATGAAAACAAAAGCATGAAGGAAATCCAGCTATTGTTGGATTACAATCATCCGGATGTGGTCAAAAGCCACAAATCCCGCTGCATGAAGACACTCAAGGAGTCGTTTAAACACAAAAAATTTGAATACTAAGATGGAAGGTAATGAACTGCTTGACCGCTTCTTTAAGGGAAAGCTGACTGAGGATGAAAAACTTAGATTTGAGAGTTTGCTTCAATCAAATGAGGATCTGAGAGAGGAATTCGAATTTCAGCAAGCCGCCCATGAAGCGATCGTGAGAAATAAGCACCGTGAGCTGAAGGACTACTTGCAGGAAGTAGATATGGAAATGCGAGAAGAAACGAAAACGGTAAAAATGTCACATTGGAAACCGATATGGAAGATTGCAGCTGTTTTGTTACTACTGGTATGTAGCACTGTGCTTATCCTCAAACTTATCGAAACCGAAGATTCTGGAGCTGTCTCACAATCCTTTATTTCGTATTATTCCCCCTATCCCAATGTGGTCTCTCCAATCACCCGTGGAGAGGATTTCAACCCTGAAGATCTGGAAAAAGCTGCATTTATAGCTTATGAAAGCGGGAACTATGGGCTTTCTGACAGTCTTTTTACTAGAATCTTACCCTACCAAACAGATTATATCCAATTCTACAAAGGCATCTCCAAGTTTGAACTGGGAGAATACGATAGTGCGATCCATTATTTTGACAATTACCTATATAGCGACGGTACACAACTCCGTGATCAGGCGAAATGGTACATGGCTTTAAGCTTTCTGGTAAAAGGCGACACTACCAAAGGAAAAGAGGAAATGATCCGCCTGAGGAAAAGCAGCGGCTATAAAATGGATGAGGTGGAGCGGATCTTATTGAGTTTGGATTGACAATTCTACGCGTTAACTCTTTAAATACCATGATCAGATTTTTAGTGATTTTTATTGTCCTGTATTCTTCGAACCAGCAGGCAAAAGCTCTCCAACAATCTACCGTTGACAGCACAGAATACTGGCAGAAGTCAAGCCTTCTGGACACCACAGCCGTCCATCTTTCCAAACAAAAAATTGATACTGAACAAGCCAGGGAAACTTTTAAATCTCTTGCATCCTATTTTGAAAAAGTAAAAGCCACGGATCGTCTCGCTTATACCTATACCCAACTGGGAACAAGTTTTCACCGCCAAAACAAACTGGATTCGGCTGATTTTTATCATGCAAAAGCAAATGTAGTTTTGGACAATCATCCCTCCACCAACATGCGATTGGTGAATATGGTGCGGAGTACCTACGCTGTGGTGTTGGCAGCAAAAAACGAGTAC
This sequence comes from uncultured Algoriphagus sp., assembly GCA_965651895.1. GTDB lineage: Bacteria > Bacteroidota > Bacteroidia > Cytophagales > Cyclobacteriaceae > Algoriphagus. Next base: position 9,435 of record CBFGUY010000026.1, read on the forward strand.
AATAAGTCCGCATCCTTCTTCTTGAAATCACTCAACTTCCTCAAAGAAAACAATCAGGACAATCAAAATAGCGGACACATCGCCCGAACTTATAACAATGTAGCTACAGTCTATAAAAGCATCAATGACAACGACCAATCCTTGCGCTATTATGATAGTTGTCTGGTAATCCTGCGGCAGGACAAGGCAGAAATGAATACCATGATCGGAGAGATGGTGCATTCGAATATTGCATTGATCTATAGTATTCTTGGGGTTCACGAAGAAGCCATCAACCATCTAAAGCAATCGGAAAGCATCCGAAACAACATCCCGGAGCAGTACACCCATATTATGGATAGATTTCCTTTGGATTTGATATTCGCCAATGTTTATTCCCAACGAAACCAGAGTCCAGAGGATGGCAGAATAGCCTTATCCTACTTAAAAAGAAATTACGATGAATTTCAAAAAAAGTACCCTGATGACCCTAAATTATTGGAGTTTTACAATGAATTCACCAACGCATACCTTGTAGCAGGAGATTATGACTCGGCACTGGTATTTGCGGAAAAGGCAGAGAAATTCCAATTAGCTGCATATGGAGAAGATCGTCCCCATCTCGCCGACACCTATTTGAAATATGCCAAAATTTATAAGGCAAAGGAAGATCTGCCCCAACAGTTAGTGTATCGGGCAAAAGCCATAGAGCAGTTTGAGAAAAGTCGGGATAATATTCGGGATTCTTATGGGCTATTGCTTTTTGATCAGGCAGAGTATGAACTGCAACAGAACAACCCAACTTCTGCGGAGGAACAGATTCAGAAAGCTACCCGTGTATTTTTGGGGATTGAAGGAAAACCCATAACCTACAATCCATCATTCCAAGAACTATCAGGCAAAGATTTTCTCACGGATTTTTTCTCCCGAAAAGGCTATTTGTTGACAAGATTTTATGAGATCAATCAAGATCAAAGCTACCTGGACGCTGCATTGGACTCATACATTCTATCCATTCGGCAAGCTTTGAAAACCAAGCAGGGGATCTATAGCCTACGCTCCAAATCCAATATTTATACATCTAACTATGATCTGGCACAGGAGGCAATTTTGGTCAGTAATCAGCTATACGACCTCACGAAGAGTAGTGAATACCTGAATAAAAGTATTCTCTTATCCGATTTTTCCAAATCACTGCCTCTAAGGGAATCCTTCTTCACAGCCAGCCTGGATGTGACCGGTATTCCTCAAGAGCTATTGGATAAAGAATATGAGCTTAAATCAAAATTGCTGGAATTTGAAGCGGTAGGCTATCAGGATACAGAGCAGCAAAGCGGAGACTTAACGGAGGAATTCTATCTGGTGAATCCCAAAAATGAGGCTTATTTCCAGACAAAAGCTGACTTAGAGATGTTGATATCCTCCTATAAGAAAGACTATCCAAACTACTACGCTATTAAATACGGTGAAGTCTATGGTGTAGAAAATGAACTACTCCCGGCAACGCTACCTTTGAGTATCAGCAAGTCAGACCATCTTCTGATCCAATACCAAAATTTTGGATCTTATTATTTGGCCTTCTATACTTTCAAAGGCAAATCGAACTATTTGAAAATCCAAAATACGCCTGCCCTTAAAAAGGAAACTCAGGGATTTTTAAGTTCTATCCAATCGAAAACCAATGATTTCAAAAATCATGGATATAACTTGTTCGAAATCCTTCTCAAGCCGATTTTGGATCAGTTTAATGCCGACAAAGTAATCATCATCCCGGATGGTGATTTGGCATTGTTGCCTTTCGAAGCCTTTCTGAGCGAACCCGCAAAGGCAGCCCAGAGTCTAAAGGATTTACCCTATTTGATTAAGCATTACCAGATTTCTTATCATTACTCCGCTTTTTTATTAAACAAGAACCGAAAGAAGATAAAACTTGGGAAAGAGGTGAAATTTCTAGGCATAGCTCCGGCGTATTCCGGATTTCAGAATGAGGTTCGTAATGCCTCAAATGAAGTTACCAGAGCTACTTTCGCATCCCTACCCAACAATACTGCGGAAGTCAGGGAAATAGCTGAAGGATTCAATTCAACAATTCTGCTTGCTACAGATGCACTGGAAAGCAGGTTCAAAGAAAGTGCCGCCACCGCAGATATCATACATCTTGCGGCGCATAGCCAAATAAACAATACTAATCCGCTGCTTTCCAGTCTGGTGATGCAGGAAGACGAAGCAGAGGATGGCTTCCTACACAGTTTCGAATTGTTCAACCTTCAATTAACCGCCGATCTGGTCACGCTATCAGCTTGTAATTCAGGCATAGGAGACTATCAAAAAGGGGAAGGGATTATGAGTCTTGCCAGAGGTTTTATGTATGCCAATATATCAAATGTACTCATGAGCATCTGGGCAGTTCCTGACCTCTCTACCAAAACGTTAATGACTGGTTTTTACAACCAAATAAAAAAAGGGGATTCGTACGAATCGGCAATCCGCCATTCGAAGCTGGATTATATCGCCAATTCAGATGAAAACACAGCACATCCCTATTACTGGGGAGCATTTATCTATGCGGGTGATGTAGCGGAAGATCGCGGACGGAAGGGCTGGTGGATTGTGGGAGCAGTATTAGCTCTAGCGTTGTTAAGTTATTATACTATCAAAAGAAACAGAGGCTTTGCCGTCATTCTACTCTTGATAATGGCTTCTTGTGGAACTGAAAAAGAGCTAGAGACTGACACTCAAAAAGAGTCTGAATCTCTCGCCGAAAGCATATTGGATCTATATGGCGATTCTGCATGGGGCGTCTTTTCAAAAAAAGCTGACTCGCTTCAGAAGCTGGGGTTGCATGCCGAATCTGTTTCCTATAGAGATAGCGCATTGGAGTCCTACACAGACGGGGTGACTGAAATCCGGAATTATCTCCAGGTAAAAAGAAATCACTCTTTGGCTCTTTCGTACAATTACGCAGTGGAAGGCATTCCCCTCTTGGCATCCGCTTATGAGCTGATGGACAGTACTAATCTTCCTTTGGAAGAGAAAATCGCCCTCCTCAATACCTACTATCATTTTCTCGGATACAACGGAAAATGGCTCGAGGCGCTTCCGGTAGCCAAAAAAATCCACAGAACCCTTATTACCACAGCCGATCCTGACCCGGAAAGTTTATCGAGTGTTCTTTTTGATATTGCCTATATCCAAAACAAAATCGGCAATTACCCGGAAGCTGTAGACTATTATGAGCAGGCACTTGACAAGCAAATTTCTTTCTATGGAGAAAGCCACCAAGAGGTAGGACTAACTTATAACAATCTGGCATTTAACTATGGCTTACTAGGTCTGGCAAATAAGCAGTACCAAACTTATCAAAAAGCGGTAAAAGCCTGGGAAGAAGCTGAGGAATTGGACCAAAGCTATCTGATGACGGTTTACGGGAATTTGATCAATTGGAATTTACGGTATGGTGACCTTAATGAAGCGGAAGGGCTATTGGCTAAAATCAGAGAACTAGTTGTCAATAAAGATGAAAATTGGGGGAAGAAAAACCAGTTGATTTCCCAGAAAAAAGATGATCCGAACCTCCACTTGATGTTGAATTATTGGAACAAACACTTGCATGTACTGACACAAAAAGGACAATTGGATGAGGCCATCAGCTACAGGGACTCAATCGCATCTCTGGTCTCATCCATAGATCAATCCCGAATTCAAGAGTTCCTAAAGTATCTGGTCAGTTCTGAGGAAGAATTGGCAGAACTCCATTTTTTGAAAGGAGACTTTGATGGTGCGATTTCCCACTATGAAAAAGCATTGAAAATTAAAGACAGCCACGGTCACTCCTCTTTAGTGGCTGACACGTATGCAAAACTGTCCTTGATTTATCTGGATAAAAACAATCCTGCGATTGCCGAAAAATATATTGACTCTGCCATGGCCGTCTCCCGTCACAAGGGAGAGGTGATTGACTACATTATTATTGCAGCTAAAATCTCCAACGCAAAACATGATCTAAAGAGCGCAAAACACTACGGAAGTAAGACATTGGCGATGCTGACAGGATCAGATAGTCTGTCTAACTCACCGCAGTCTATTCAGTTAGTCGATTTTGGTGGACGGGTACATTCAAATTACATTTCCGGGCTTACCATCGTTGGGCAAACTTATCTTTCGCTTTTTGACAGTACGGCTTCATCCCAGGATTTGGAAACAGCGAAGCATCTTTTTCAATTGGCCATGGCAATGCTGGACAGCTATTACCTGGGTGGCGCATATACTGATGCCTTAGCATCCCTGCAGTCAAAGATCCAGCATGGACTGCTGGAATGCCATCTTAGATCAGAACATCCGGAAGACGAGGTCGCTCTAAGCCAGTTATTGGGTCTCTTGGAAAACAATAGGAGCAGTCAGGATTGGAAGAAGTTCATGAAAAATGCACGCCAAACAGCCATTCTTGTTCCTGATTCTATTCAACAGAAGGAAGATGAGCACCGCAAACTGATTGTCCACTACAAAGAGCAGTTGCTAAGCCTGCAAAAAGATTCCGCTCAGATCGGGCAGCTGGACTTCTTGAGATCCAAGCTCCATCATCATGAGCAAGAGCTCGGGATGATGGAGAGCACATTGGAAGAACTCACTCCCCAATACCTGAGACTGAGTCAAAGCAAAGTAAAACTATCCCATGTTCAAGAAGCAATAGACAAACAAACGACCCTTCTGAGATACCTAGTGACAGATTCTACTGCTTATCTGTTTGAAATTTCGAAGGACAAAATTCTCCTACATAGCCTCGGCTCTACCTCAAAGCTAAGATCTTTAGTCTCCATGGTAATGGATCGATTGAAGAGTAGGGATATAGCTTTTTATGAATCTTCCACGGAGCTGTTTGCATATCTCCTTCCTGATGGAATAGATTCTGATTTCCAGAGGCAATTATTGATCATTCCCGATGATATAGTAAACTATGTGCCTTTTGAAGCGCTGACACCAACCGGTAAGCCCGACGGATTTCTGGTAACACAGCATGACATCAGCTACTCCGGTTCGCTACCGCTCTGGTTGCTACAGGAAGGAATGGAGAAAAACAGCACTGCTTCCTTTGCTGCATTTGCCCCGCAATATTCCACTACTCAGGAAAAAGAATTGCTACGGGGCAATTCAGCCATTGATTTACCGGGTGCCGCCTCAGAAGCTATCCGGATCTCCGAATTACTGGAAGGTGAAATCCATCAGGGAGATAAGCTGGATAAGGGTTTCTTCCTAGCAAAAGCCAAAGATTATTCAATTTTGCATCTTGCCATGCATGCAGAAGTCAACGACCTGGAAGGAGAGCAATCCAGTTTTGTATTTGCCGATGACAGTAGGCTTCATGCTTATGAACTTTATAATATGCGGCTTCAGGCGGACCTCGCTACCTTGAGTGCCTGCAATACAGGATATGGCCCGATCAAGAAAGGTGAAGGTGTAAAAAGTTTGGCCACCGCATTTTCATATGCCGGCGTACCAAGCTTGATCATGGGACTTTGGCAACTCCCCGATCAAAGTTCTGAATCGCTTATGGTCTCTTTTTACCAATCTTTATTGGAAGGAAATAAAAAAAACACTTCACTGGCAAATGCTAAGCGGGATTATCTAAAAGCCAATCCGGATGCAGAGCTAAGTCATCCATTTTACTGGGCAGGGCTGGTGGTCTCCGGCAATACCGATCCTATCAGGCACGCTGGAATACCCAATTGGATGATAGCAATTGCCTTACTTTTAATCGTGGGGGGAATAGGAATTAGCTGGAGAGTCAGAGCTAAAAAGACCAGTTAACAACTAACTAAAACATACACGCTTAAATAAAAGGAAAAGCTGGTTGATTCTAGTCTAAGACTGAAACACAAATACCACTTTGACACAGAAGCTGGTGAGATAAAAGCCAGATAAAATTGCCTTTGGCAGAAATAAAGAAAAACACCAAGATCGCTCCTGATGCTTTTCAAACCTATGTTCAAAGGTTCCTGCTGAGACTACCTTTACCTCACCAACACCACTATCCCGAATTCTTCTTCATCAAAAGTGAGCTTCACGGAACTGTTACTGATTTTTTCCAGCGTGGCATTACCTATGGGACTCTCCATCCTGTTTCCGGTGATCACATAATCAACATCCACTCCCAATCCGTCATTCAGCACTGCTGCGCAAAATGTGCTGTCTCCATCACTGGCAGTCACGCGGGGATTGACATTTAGTATTCCCCCTGCCATAAAATTATAAGAAGTTTGCCGGTTACAATCATCAATAATTTCGGGCTCACCGGCCAAAGTAAAACTCTCTGAGATGGTCCATACTCCCATCATAAACTGGGAGTAATCAGTGGTAGGCTCCTCCTTTTCTTTGCAGTTAGAAAGTAAAAGGACAGCTACCAGGCTCAGGACCGAAAGATTGATACAGTGTAGTTTCATTGTGAATTAAATGTTTTGTTTTTAAAAATTGATTTCAGATTGTCAAGATTATCTAGGTCTTGTTACCTACCAGAAAGGATTGGATCAGAATTAATTAAGGATGAATTCCACCCGTCTGTTATTTGCTTTCCCAGTAGGGGTATTATTCTCAGCGATGGGATCTGAAGCCCCTTTACCTGATGTCTCCATGGCATTACTTACACCAAATTCATTTTGCAAGGCTAGCATTACCGCAGCTGCACGCTCCTCAGATAGTCGCTGGTTTAGTTCTGCGGAACCATCACTATCGGTATGCCCGATGATCGACACAGACTTACCTGACTCGGAATTAAGTGCATCTGCTATTTCTTTGAGTATGGCATAGGATTCAGGTTTGATCACAGCAGAGCCCGAGTTGAAGGTGATTGCAGAGGTGCTATAAGTTCCGCTTTCCAGGAGTTTGTTTCGGGTATCCGGTTGCCCTACCGCATATCGGATATTGCTGAGGTAGTAATTGTCTCCATCAGCTGCGTTGTTGACAAAAAATCTCGCACTTGTCAGCTTAACATCTTTTTGAAAGGCCGCAGTAAGATCCAGGACTTTTTCCTCATTGGCAAATACCTGCACCCTTCTGCCCATACGAGAAATGGAGATATGGATTGGCTTGTTGGCTCCTTCTTCGTTAATCAGGTGCTTGGCATTGAAATCATTTCTGAAATTCAATCCCTTTTCGGTATGAACGGCTTTTCTGGCTACGATGTAAGGCCCTCCATCATGACTATTGCCTGAAAACTGAATTCCTAAATAGTTGTCGGACAATTTCTGTAACGTGAAATAATCCCCAGAACCCTCCCATCCCAAATTTGCTTCAGGATTGGCAATATCGGTGAACACAAGCACAATATTTCTACTGGAACTAAATGTCCCAAAGGCAAAATCATACATCAGGTCAAACTCCACGGTGAAGTTCTCGGGAAAATCACTCAGGTATTCAGGTATAAAATTCCCTTTAGTCTTGTTAAACCACACCCAGTTTCCTTCGATCCCGTCAAAATTGACAATTTCAGCTGTTCCGGTAGTCACCCAAGAAGCAGGCAAATCCCCCACTTTATCCTGCATAAAATCATCATAGGCTATGATTTCTTCTCCCTGGACAAAGGAGAATTTGGTGTATTTGGATAAGCTGGGGGAACCTTCCGAGTGCATCTCAGAATCCATCTCCCCCTGGCTTTGCTCATCCCCCCAATCTTCTGAGCCATACTCACCGTTCATCCCCTGTCCATCCCCTGATCCCATACCGTTGGACTGATTTCCGTCATTCCCCTTATTCTTTTTGCCTTTTTTAGTAAAAATCCCCTTTACACCATTGACGATACCGTCTCCTACAGATTCAATGGTTTCATCCACTGTTCGCTCGGCTTTATTCGTGGAAGACTCCTTGGCTCTCTCTACCACCCGCTCTTTCATTTGGGCCTGAAGGGGCATTACACTCCCTCCTATCATAAAAAGTACAGCCACACAAATTGTTTTTTCTATCCTTTTCAAATACATAGCATTTTTCAGTCTGGTTAAACTTGATTCTGCTACTTAGTCTGGGATAGTAAAAAAAGGTAAACAAAAAATTACGCATGGGCAGAGTTCATTAGGCCCAATTGTAGGATTATGTAGGAAAGTTACTGTACAGGAAGCTAATTATATGGAAAAACACCATGGTTTTTTTAAGCGTAAAATCAGGTTTTATGCTGATTTTACGCCCTAAATATGTTATCATGGTGAAAAGCTCACGTATCAATTCAGAACCCAATAATTCAGGTAGCCGGCATCAGTTTCCAATACCACTTTATAATCATCAGATTGAATTCCCTGTAAAGCTATACTCGCACTTTCATCGTCTAGTTCCACTTCACCGACCAACCAATAATTATCCAATCCTCCCGTTTTGAAATTATTGGTAGTGGACACCCAAATCCTACCTTTCTGCCCATGGGTAAGAGACTTCCATTTTAATTCCAGCTTACCCTGAAACTGCTTTGCTATAAGACCAGTGGCCTGCACCGGTCCTATAAACGGTGTCCCGTCCAGTTCCATTGCTATCTTTTTAGGAATCTTCAAACCCAGATGCTGTGCCATAGAAGGTAATATATCCACCATTTCTGGAATCTGATCAAAGTACGGATTGGTCATTTTGGAATTGGTGGCGATCCATATAGTCCTTTCCCGTTCACTCTGTCCTCCATGTCCAAAGCCATCCATTTCCCTCCCATGATCAGTTGTAATGATCAGCAGCCAGTCTTCCGGAAAGTTCTTTTCCCTGTACTGAATTGCCTCCCAGACTCTTCCGATCTGTACATCTGCTTTTTGGACTGCATCTATCATCTGGGGACTGTTTCCAAAAGTATGTCCAATGTCATCTGTATATTCGAGGTACATCCAGGATAGATCCGGCCCTTCCATACGGATGAAGTTAGCAGCCTCTTTGGATACCAGTTCATCTATCTGATAGATGTACTGGCGATCATCCCCGTGGGGAAAATTCAGTGTATCCAATTCCATCCCATCAAAGAAATAATCAAACATAAAATGATCAGTTTGAGGGAGGTTTGCTCCAACCAATTTTGTCCTATTGTCCAACCAAGTTGAAAATATAGCCGTTTTCTTACTTGGATCAGTTTCTTTCAGCATACGAAAAATCGTCCAATAGTTATAATTCGGGTTTTCGATACTGTTACCCCAGACATTGTGCTTGTTTGCCCAAACCCCTGTCAGCAAGGAATTATACCCGACTGCTGAAATAGTGGGAGTCTCACTGTAGCCTCCGATTTCCCCTCCCATGCTGGCTACTGCAAATCCTCCCACAGCTATAACTTGGTCAATATTGGGAGTAGAAACAGAATCCATCACATCAGCAGGAATACCATCCAAGATGACAAATAATACTTTCTTCTTATTTTCCTGGGCAAATGTCTGGGAGGAAAGGATCCCCAATAGAACCAATATTACTAATCTATTCATTGTTATTTTACGTAATCTATACTTTTATACTTTTACAAAGCAATGGCCTGACTTTGATCGGCGAAGCGATTGCATGAAGTTTAACTTAAATTTAATTCCAGCCAAAAATCTGCTGCAGGTTAGGGTTCAATGTAATCTGCTGCATTGGCACGGGACGATAATAGTATTTAGGTTCTTCGAAATACCTGGCCTTGGTATCAGTGACCATCATACCGCCGTTAGCTCCGTTTTCCAAAAAGACATCTACGTTTTCATCTATGGTACCGGCTTTATAATAGATTAAGGTCACTCCGAGACTGTTCTTTTCCTTGGCATCACCTACCGGAATGGTGGCATCTTTTCCCACTAAAATAACATCTTCTATACCATCGCCTGTCAAATCATACTTCCCCAATCCTCCGAAATACATTCCCTGCGGGATTTCCTCCAAGAGTTTGCCTGCATGCCATCTCATCAAATCATCGTAGCGAAAACCTTCCATCGCCAATTCCACCCTTCTTTCTCTACGTATTTCCAGCAAAACCCCAAGATTAGAGCCGTTCAGGTTAGGATATTTCTCCATCAAAAACGGATCAGGAACGGCATTGGCTTCAGCCATGCTTAGATGTGGCATTCCCACCCGCTGACGCAACAGGTTTACTGACTTGTCCAGATCAGTCTGTGTCAATGAATTCAATTCTGCTTTGGCCTCTGCATAAGTCAAAAGAACCTCCGCAAATCTATAAACCGGAAAATCCACGCTTCCTGCTTCCACGGCATCTGTAGTATTTTGGTAGCCTTTCAACTGGTGATAGCCAGTGAAGTTTTTATTAAGGGACTGGATATAAGGAGTAGTATTGGGCTGTCTAATCCAGCCAGGATAGGCTATTGTCTGCATCAGCCGTGGATCCCTGTTTTGAAACTCGGCCACAAAACCCATCTTCTTATGATCGTCTATATCGGTAAACCGAGTCCCGTCACTCATCAGATATCCCATCACCAAATCACGGGAAGGGGATTGCTCGTAATCTCCGAACACTGTGTAATTGATATTTCCGTTCCTATCCTTATTGGCATCATAGGCATTGGTAAGAATGACCTCGGGATTACCAATCAGATTGCTACTTCCAAACAATGCCGCATAATCCCGGTTTGGATTTCCTGAGTTATAGATGCTATATAAACCAGCATCCATAATTTCTTCTGACAGTTCAGCAGCCTTTTGCAAAAGAGCTGATGAACTTGACTCTAACCCCAATTCGGGATGGTATTTTCTATAGGTTCCTTCATAAAGCATAAGTCTTGAATAAAAAGCCTTGACAGCCCAATGGCCAGGCGTACCGGCCGGAACTCCTTCCCTGACATTTTGTGAAGCAAATTCAAGATCCTCCATGACTTTTCCCATCACGAATTCCCTTGAATCCTGCCCCTTGTAAAGCTCCTCGTCGTCCGGGTTTAGCGCAGTTTCATACCAAGGTACATCGGAATACCTTTTGACCATCCCGAAATAAAAAACCGCTCTGTAATACCTTGCCAATCCCACAAAATGGGCGATGGCCTCTTCGGAAGCATTGGCTTTTTGATAATTATCCAGAAAGTAATTGATATTTCTTAATGCATCCCAGTTCCAGCCTCCGGTAAGCGTCTGCGAACTTGGGGTTCCGGTCAGCATATTTTTGATTTCAATAGCCCCAGTGGTTGCCATATTATCGCTGCTTTGATCCGCCTGATAGCTTCCAGGACCAGACATGGTCAAGAGCCCGTTAATATAAAGTGCCAGATCCTCTTCCGATTTGAAAAACTCTTCAGGTGCTACTGAAGTCTGTGGATATCGGTCAAGAAAATCATCGTTGCAGGAGGTAAACACCATCATTGCTCCGAGTATTAGAATATATTTTTTCATCTGTTTATAATTTGTCTTTTAAAGGCCATGTTGAATTGATAGTGGGAAGAATCGCCCATGGTTGAGAACTTCTTTCTATCTGATGTTTGAATCATGCTAGACTTCATGACCTTATTCCTTTTTTATTACAAATCGATATTTAGTCCAAAAGCGAATTTTCTCTGGAAAGGATAGGCCCATCCGTAGCCATCATTTATTGCCTCAGGATCAAAAATTTTCTTGATTGGGGAAAACTCAAAAATGTTCTCACCGGTCACATATATTCTCATTCTGGAAACCTTAAGTTTCTCTAAGACCGGAGCGGGAAAAGTGTAGCCTAGGGTTACATTCTTGATTCTGAGATAAGCAGCATTCTGCAAATATCTGGTCTGGGGAATATCCAGTCCCGCCCCATAGTTATTGTCTGCGAGCCAGGCTTGGAGGACAGGAAATTCAGAGTTCAGATTCTGCTGCGCCAAGCCTGCCTCGATATAGGATTGGGAATGCTGGGCCATCAAATCCGCACTATCATCTGCTCCCCTATAGAAGTCAAGATTCCAAGGATAAATATTCGCATAGGGTTGCTGATAGGGCCCCCAGTACAGGTAATGCCTTGGATAATAATCACGCTTGCCCACTCCCTGAAGGAACACAGACAGATCAAATCCACTGTAACTCACATCCAAGGTCACTCCATATCGATATCTTGCGGTGGTATCCGCCACTATAGTCAGATCTTTAGGATCGAACTCGGTAAGGCCCTGTTCGATCTTTCCATCACCATTTAGATCCTTGTATTTTGGCCAGCCAGGTACTACGTCAATGGCTCCCCAGGGAACGATTGCTGACTGATCCAGCTGCTCGATCTGATCTTGGTTTTCCATGATGCCGTCATTGACCAATCCCCAGAGTTCTCCAATATTCTGTCCTACACGGAAGCTGGAAAACAAACCGTTTTCGTTTTGAAAACTGGTGATTTGGGATCTGGAATCAGAGAGATTGGCCCGAATACCGAACCTCACCGGATTGGAAGCACTTCCGAACTGATCTCTATAACCTAGTGTAACTTCAAAGCCTTTAGTGCGAAGGTCAGCCGCATTTTGTTTAGGTGGACTGGTACCCAATACTGCAGGAAGTTCAACCGGGTCGGTAAGCATACCTTTGGTATCCCTGATAAAGTAATCAAAAGTACCTGTAACCCGATCCCCCAATAACCCAAAGTCCAGCCCCACATTATTGGTCACTACTTTCTCCCAAGTGTAATTAGTTGGATCTACTGCCAGCAAAGGGGAAGATGTAATGACCGTCTGCCTGTCTCCATCGATCAGATATCCAGAAAGCCCCGTAGGTAAAGTCTGGATATATCCAAAATTGGAAACATTCTGATTACCCAGACTACCATAAGAAGCCCTGATTTTAAATGTGGAAACCACATGGGTCAGCCCTGAGAAAAAATCTTCATCCATCATCAGCCAAGATCCCGATACCGACGGAAAAAAGCCCCAACGGTTGTCAGAAGGAAACCTTGAGGAGCCATCATAGCGGCCATTTAACTCCAGAATATATTTTTCCCTGAAAGAATAGTTAATCCTACCAAAACCACTCCTCAACGCATAAGTACTATATGAGGGGGTGATAAACGCATCCCCAGTTGTCAATCCCAAGTAAGGCAGGGAAGATGAGATCAACACCCTTCGTTCAGCCTGAACGCTGGAATACTCGTAGTTTTCCTGATTGTACCCCACCAACAGGTCAAATCTATGATCTCCCAGCGTTTTGGAATATTTCCCAAATAGATCAAAGATGGTATTGACCAGTGTACCATTTCGCTCGATTACTGAGCCCTCCCCTCCTTCTGTCCTTATATCTTCAGGGCCAAAACCAATGTTGTATTTTCTTCTGTCCCAATTGTACTTCCACTGTTCACGTTTGAAACTTGCCCTGCCGGTAAACGTCAGGTCTCCATCAAGAAAAGATCCAGTGGCCTGAAGGATGTTCTGAAACCCAAACATATCTTCCTTCCTTTTCCCTCCATCGACCAATTCCGCCGCCAATCTCCCGGCACCTGTATTTGCCCAGGTTCCATCCGGATTTTTATCCACATCAGTTGGCTGAAGGTAGTAGATATCTGTTATGTTCTTGGTAGGATCAGCTCTTTCAGTCTGATAGAGATTGAGGTTATTGTCCACAGATAACCAATCCAGCGGTCTTGCATTGATTTTTGCCCGCATGGAATACCTTTCCCAATAATCCGGCGTAAGCTTGTTCAACCCATTTTCCTTGGTGTAATCACCAGCAACATAATAACCTATCGGCATCTTTCCACCGCTGTTCCCACTGATGGAAAGACTTTGGTTTGTGGAAAAACTGGATGAATTGAAAAAGTAATCATTCCAGTTATTGCTCCCCATATATGCCCACAGATTGGGATCTGTAGGATCCAAGCGCGTGTTTTCCACCGAAGGATCATCCGAGCGTTCCTTAGCCCATTGGTAATGAGCATCCGAATAATTCACATAATCCCAGGGAGTATTATTTGTCGCTGTTTCCAAAACCCTGGAGTAGATGTAGGGATCGGTTACGGGATTTGGAAGTACTGATGGCCTTCCCCATGCATAGTAACTATTGTAAGATATCTGCTGCTTTCCTTCTGTTCCGCTCTTAGTAGTGATGAGGATTACCCCAAAAGCAGCTCTTGCACCGTAGATCGCGGCAGATGCCGCATCCCTGAGCACAGAATAGGACTCTATATCAGAAGGACTCAACCTCAAAAGATCGCTTTCATTGCCTGGTATCCCATCGATCACAATCAAAGGCCCACCTCCATTAATGGATGTAAAGCCTCGGATATTGATGTTTGGTACAGTTCCAGGTTTACCTCCCTGGTAGGTAATATTCAGCCCGGGACTCATACCCTGTAGTCCCTGTACCACGTTAGCAATGGGTCTGTTGGCAATATCTTCCCCCGCCAACTGATCCACAGCACCAGTGACATTCACCTTTTTCTGGGTGCCATATCCCACTACGACCACCTGATCCAAGAGCGTATCCTCTTCCTTCATCGATTGGTTGATTACAGATCTCCCGTTCACCGCTTCCTCAATACTCTGAAAACCTATGAACGAGAATACCAGTATTGCATCCTCAGAACCCGATACTATCCTATACATTCCTTCCAGATCAGTGATAACACCATTTTGGGTACCCTTTTCTAGCACTGAAACACCCGGGAGGCCCTCACCTGAGGCATCAGTTACTTTCCCTTTGATTTCCCCTTGTGCAAATGCCTGCAGACTTACAATTAACAGAATGGACAGCATCAGGCCTTTCTGCTGAATTTCCTTCCAAATGGCAGAAGGTATTGGTAAAGAATTATCCATATACTATTGGGTTAAGTTTAGAAATACAATCAAATCGCCTAGTCAAAAGTCAGTTCAACAAAACAAGAATTTATTGAACATTCATTCAATATTAAATACTGAAATGATAAAATCAAAGGAATTATATTTCAAATAACCATAGAATAATAATTGATTAACAATGAATTAGCATGCTTCACACTAAAGCAATGAATACTTAACAAGAGTGAGGAAGAAGGGGCTTCTAGCCTAATTTTCACTGTTGGATTTCTCTTTAGCGTAAGTAGCCGTGTCTTTTGAATCTGGCAGATTTCGTACAAGACAGTCTCTCCTAATAGAAAATTTCGATAAAAAGAATACTTGGCAAGGTTATCATTTTGGAAGCCTCATTGATCTTTGTACTTCCTGAATCTTAGGAGTCTTTTATGCACTTTTCTAACAAAAAAGCAGGTTTGCATATAGACTAACCTATACCTAAAAAGCAGAGGGCAACAGTTTTTTTTCTGCTGCCCTCAAATGAATAAGTCGAAAAAACTAAAGCTTCTTCAAAAATTTGGCTCTTAATCTTGCTTTTTCCTCTTCCCCAATTCCAAACTCTTTCTCCAGCATGGCATCAACACTGCCATATTTCAGGTTGATCTCAGACCAGGCTGATTCCAGATATTCTGGTTGAACCCCCATTAAATACCTCGCCCTTTCCTGAGAAATGCCATACATCGCCAGCTTGTTTTCATCGAGCTTCTGCACGGCATCATTTGACCGTAAATAGTCTGACATGATGGTATCCCAGTCAGCCCCGAGTAAATGAAGCAAAAGAGAAGAAGCTAATCCTGTCCTGTCTTTGCCAGCACTACAATGGAAAAGCACCACAGCATCCTGCTCCAGAAGACTTTCAAAGAAGGGGGCGTAATCTGCTATATGTACAACAAAATTCCTATTTGCCTCCACCATCAACGAATCAAGACTCTCTGTTTTGAATTCCTCCCTATTGAGCACCTCCATAAATTTGCCCATGGCTTTTTGATCCATCGCTCCTATTGGGGAAGGGACATAGGTAGCATGTAATGATGCAGGAATATCATCCGGCTCCCGCTCTATTTCGAAAGCAGAGCGGAAATCCACGACAGTATTAATATTGGTTCTAGCCAGTTTCTCCTGATCTGCCTCTGGTAAATGGCTGAAGCTTCCCGAACGATAGATCATATCTTCTTTGATATGATATCCGTCTGCCACAGCTATTCCGCCCAGCTCTCTAAAATTAGGACTGGATTCCAGTCCTAGGTTTTTTTGGGCAACTGCCTGCATGGAGGTAAGCAATGTTGCCGAGATAAGTAGTGATTTGATTGTGTTCATAGTATTGATTAAAATATAACGTATCTAAGTCCAGCCTGTCCGTTGGTAGCATACCATTCGCTGGAGGTGATTCTGTTTTTGTTTTCGCCCAAATACTGGACATATGGCTCATTGGTAAGGTTTCTCACTTCGGCAAACACTTTGATTCGTTCGGAAATGGAATAAGCCGCAGAGAAGTCAACTGTAAAATTTTTGCCAACATGGATGTAATAATCCGGCCCCAGATTTTGGTTGATGGTCTCTACAGAAGGGCCTCTATAGTTTCCTGCCAACCTCAACATCAATCCGTTTTTCTCATAGAAAACAGATGCATTGAAGAGATTTCGTGATTGGTTTGGAAGTGAAGTAATATCCACTGCAATCGGATCCCCATTCTCACTGAGTCTAGGCACTTCCAATTCGGAATGGATAAGTGTATAATTAAGATCTACTCCAAAGCCACTCCATATGCCCGGCAAACTTGAAAAGCGCTTAGTTATTCCCATTTCAAACCCCAGCAGATAGGCAGATTCCAGGTTTTTTGGCTGTGAAACCAGATATCCTGTACCACCAATAGTTTCTGTAGATAGATCTCTAAAGATGAAATTCTCAATGTCCTTGTAGAAAACCCCGGCAGTCACCATCCCTATATCCTGAAGAAACCATTCGCCCATCATATCGAAGTTGTTTGAGAAGGTGGGCAACAGGAATGTGTTTCCCCTGGTGATCCTAGGAACACCCCCGGTTACATCGATATTTTCAGAAGGGCTTAGGTCGGCAAAATTTGCTCTGGCAAATGTGCGTGTATATGCCAATCGAAGATTTTTATTTTCTGATAAGCTATATTTGAAGTGTAGCATCGGCAGGAAAGCATTGTAACTGTGATCCTTAGTGATAGGGCTTACCTCCTTGTTTGCCACATCATACACAGAACTGTTCATTTCGATTTTGGTGTACTCATTTCTAAATCCACCAATCACTTTCAGCTTTGCATTGATGTCGTATATACCCATAAGATATCCCGCATAGACATCCTCTGTCCCATTGAATTTCGTGGTAGCATTGGAGGCAGGAGAGTAATCATTGATATCATTAGCAGCAAAAAACTCAGGAGTGAAGATTTCAAATACCTGGTTTTGAGTCATCGGGTTGATTGCCAGTCCACCAAACTGTCCATTCAATTCGCTGAAATAGGTACTAGATACCGGAAAGTCCATCCGGTCAAACTCACTTAGGAATCTCAAAGGGGCTGAATTAGGAATTCCAAGAACTCCATTTGGCAGAAATACCTGAGGTGTATTCATCCCTTCATTTTTCTTAAACCGAAATTTGCCACCTGCTTTCAAGGTCAACTTAGAATCCATATCCCAGGTGAAATCCATCTGCCCTACATTGTCCCTGTCCCTCTGGTCGATCTGATAAATGATAAGCTGCTGAAGTGACAATCGGCTTGGATCCAAAAAATCATTCTCATTGGTCAGTTGAGGGTCAAAATTAAGTGGAGCTATACCCTTGCCATCGGGAGCATCGAAGGTATTGTAGATCAAACCATCTGCTGATCTGCCTCCGAAATCGCCTGCCAGATTTTGATAAAACTGGGCTATAGGAAGACCTTTTTGTTCAGATGGCATGCCTGGAGGGGTATCGAGTCTGTAGAACATGTCGTAAGAGGATACTTTCCAGTCGATCTTGAAATTGGTAGCTACACTATGGTTACCTCCTAATTCAAACCCTTTTAAGTTGGTCTTATACTCCGACTCCCGATTGCTGTAGCGATACCTATTTCTATTAAATTCATAATAGGTTTCATACACCGGCCTAACATCATCGAATCTATCTCGTACTAACCGTGCAAACACTTTATTTGAAGGAGAAAACTCGTATTCTACTGCAGCATTGATTGCAGAAGTAGTTCTTCTGCCATAGTAGCGCTTGGCGTTCATGGTATTGATACTGTACCTTTCTGCAGGATTTACTTTGGTCAGATTATAGTCCAACGCAATTTCATCGGAAGCAAAGTTTCTATTCCAGATGGAAGCAGAGACTACAAAACCCAATTTGCCTTCAAGGAGCCGGTCACCGTAAACCAAAGAAGCATTGTAACTTCCCTTTTGGGATTTCTCTCCATATCCACCAGCTAAGCTCACATTCAGCGTTCTGTCTTCCGGAGCCGTTCTGGTCACAAAATTCACGCTTCCTCCGATAGCATCTCCTTCCATATCCGGAGTAATAGCCTTGGAAAGCTGGACATACTGAATCATTTCGGCAGGAATTGCGTCCAAAAGTGAGTTCCTATTGCCAAACACATTGGCACTGGGAAGCCGGGTACCATTATATAAAGTAGATGCCCATGAATACGGGGTTCCCCTTACACTGACTTGATTGGCTTCCCCATGATAGCGATTTACGCTGGCTCCTGGAAGACGCTGAACTGCCTCTGCGGCATTTCTATCAGGAAGCTTACCGATAGCATCAGCGGCGATTACATCCATAATCGCCATAGAATTCTGCTTAATGGAGATAGCCTTCATCTGAGAAGGTATCATAGTCCCATTGATCACATATTCTTCCAGATCTCCTGCTGCTTCCGCCAACACGATATTGCCCAGCGAATTCTTCCCAGATACTAGATCTATCTCTTGGGTCAACGTTTCATAACCCAAGTAACTGATCCGAAGAGATACTTTACCGACTGGGAGATTGGAAATATCAAATTTCCCCGACAAGTCTGTGGGAGCTCCATGACTCGTTTCTACTACATAGACATTTACCCCGGGCAGATACCCGTTTCCATCAGAAATTCTTCCAGATAATGAGGCACTGGTTTGGGCATTTGCCACAAAGCTCCAGAGCACCAATACCAATACTAACTGTAATTGTTTTTGCATAGGTTTAAAATTTTCATCAAACCTATACATCTGGAGTTCAATTGTCGTCCGTATAAATTTACGTGTACTTTTCCTAGTAAGAATAGAATTCAATAATCTGATTTACAGATTGTTAAACAGAATTATGAAATAGTTATGAAAAAATTAACAGAGATAATGCAGAAGTTTTTACTCCGTTATTCACCACCTTTTCTTCGGCCTCGGCTAAGACAGTGGCCCGCATATTCAGGTGGGCTGATCTCAACCCGCTTTACATTACTGATCGTGCCGTTGGCACTCTGAAAAACATATCAATTATATCATTAACCCAGAATTGCATTCTGGGCATTTACAGGCCTTACCTTTGGTAAGGGGAATCATTCATGCCAGAAATTAGTTAAGTTGAGCGTTTGTGCCAAAGGCACAACAGGTAACCGCCCTGAATGCAGCAAAGCGAAATTCAGGGTTGAGAAATCCGAATGAATCTGCCAAGAGTGCCAACGGCACGATCGGTAACTCCTGGGGCACTCCTATAGCTGGGGCACTCCTATATCTCTGGTAAACACTATGAGGGCAAGGTGGTCAAACCCTAGTTAACTACCGAGTAAAAGATCACGATCCCTCCCCTGCTTTTAGAACTGATCTTTTTTAATGCTAACCAGTTCTTCTAGTCTTTTTGAAAAAAGGCAGAAAATACCCAACTACACTAACCTTTTACTCCATTCAATAGAAACTACTCAAAAAGTTTGACCACAACTGAAGACACCTAAGGTCTAGATAGGTCAGCTCACCACTTGAAACGACTTTTTATAATCGCTTGGACTTGAACCTGTTGCCTCTTTGAAGTATTTGTAAAATGTGGATTTTGATTTAAATCCCGCTTCATATCCTACCAGCGTAAGATTCTCTTCAGTTGGGTTTTGAAGCAAAAGTTTGGATTCTTCAATCCTGGCTGAATTGATAAATTGATAAAAATTCTGTCCCAGATGTAAGTTCAATGCCTGCGTGATTTTGAGTTTGGGAAAACCAGTATCATTCGCCAGTTGATCCAGACTATACTCCTGATCCAGGTAAGGTTTGTTGCTTGCAAAAAATGCCCGTATCCTTACCATCACCTCTTCCAGCTCCTCCTCCTTGATTTTTGAGTTTTTATATTTCGTCTGTGGGATTATTGCCAGTTGTGTTTCTTCAGCAATTTGATTTTCCCTAGACAGCAGTATCCGCATTCTGATCTGCAATACCGAAAAAAACATACCCAACATCATCAAGAAATAGATGTAACGCATATTTATACTGATGGCAAAGCCAAAGATCCCGGAAGCAAATCCAATCAAAATCAGGAGAGAAAGGACTAAAAAATTCACGGCAATTATCTTGGATACCAGCACCTTTTGTTTCAGTGCCCAAGACCCTCTGATAGATATCAAAGTATAAAAACAATATAAACCGTACCCAGTAAACGAAATGAAAACCATCCACTGGGTCAGCTGATGATAAAACTCCATTATTCTCCGGAAATCTGTCTCAATAAACAGAAATACCAGCATCATGACATTCAGTCCCAATCCTGCGAAAAACGGAATTCCATGGAGTAAAAGCTGTTTAAAATTAATGGATCTTCCGAGAATAGAGCTGCTATAAAAGTAGAGCAGCGGACCATATAGCAAGGAAAAACAGCCATGTAATTTTTCGAATATTTCCCTATCCTCAAAAAAAACAAGCAACGCTCCTTTATATACCAAATGGATAAAGATAACCCCAAACAATATGCTCAGATAGAGATCTTCACCCTTATATCGCTTATTGAGATAAATCAACAGACCGCTGGTGAGTGCTTGCAAAGTGACAACAGCGAGTATTATACCCATATCGAATGATTTGGAATTGATGGCATGCATCTGGTCAAGAGTCATTTGGATCCGGCAAAGCACATGTATTACACCTGCAAACCCCTCCCGTTCTGACATGGGGTAAAGATACCTTGTAGGGATTAATTGGATATTAATCCAATGTTATGAATCAATACCACACCCTTTGTTCATATCACAGATGTCCCTATCCTTCCGGAGGAAAAAGCATCGGAACACTCAATAGATTGAATGAATTTGCCGTAAACTAACACCATCGGATTTCACTTCGTTGGTGATAAGGGAGCGTTTTGCAACTACGGAGGATGGCAGAGTAGCACCCAGCGGGATTTCAGTAGCGGTTGATACAGCAGAACGCAGTAAAAAGTCTCTTCTTTTCATGGTTGTTTAACTGCTTTTATCGAACTAGTATATTCACTATACTAAAACCCCAAACAATTAAATTTCTGAGCAAAGAGTTGTCCTGATCTTAAATCTGAAAACAAATCCATAAATTGAACGATCGTTCAATGTTATATATCGTATTTCGTAGTGCCAAAGCATTTTTCCCGTAGAGAACAGCTATTTCATTTTCTAACAACACAGTATTAACATGAGCAATAAAATTTCCGAAGAACGCAAAAAAGAGATTATTGAAGGGTTTTATGAACTTTCTAAGAAAAACGGGCTAGAAAACACTTCCATTGCTAAAATCGGAAAGCATCTTGATATGCCCCCTAGTCTGGTCATGCATTACTTTCCGACAAAGGAAATCCTGATTTCAAATCTTATCTCCCATATTTTAGATCAATACCTGAAAATATACGAACCGGTATTAAAAGAGCTGGAGACAAAGCATTATGCAGATCCTCATACATTTGTTGACAAGCTGTTTTCCAGAGACTGGAATTTGCTTTTTGATGACGGAGTGTTTTACAGTTGCTTTAGTCTAATATTCAGAAATCCCAGAATCAAAGCTGAATACCGCATACTTCATGAAAAATTGCGTGAGTCATTAAAAGCTATATTAGACCAAGATGAAAATCTCCTGGAAAAAGATACTGCCTTATTATCCGAGCAAATTTTTGTAGTTGTAGAAGGAGCATATTACTATTTATCGATGATCGATGATGAAGAAATTTATAACAGAAAATTAGAGGTCTTCAAAAGCCAGGTTTACGACTTGCTACGAAAATACGATGTCCAGCATTTATAGAGTGCCATAAGGGCAATACCCGCCCATACTCCATTTACTGCCAGATTAGCATGATCCGAAAAATGAAGCGCATTGACCATCAAACACACTGCACCAAAAAAATTGAATGCATGGTATCTAGGCTCCTCCTGCTTCCAGATACCTCTAGCCAGCAGGAAATAGGATGAAACAAAAAGCGCAGCGCCTAGCCATCCGATTAGTTGAAATATCATAATCCAATTATACTTTTTACCATTGTCTATTACCTTTAGTCAGTGTTTTGAAATCATTATGATATGCCTCGATTCCGACACAAAACGCATCACTTCCAATTTGTGAATGCCAAATTCATAAAGGTTTTCACTAGCTAATTCCAAAGCAGGTAAAGTCAAATCCAACTCACTTCCCCCTGATCTTCATCAGCAAATACGTAAAACAAAAACCAAATCCCCCTAGCACAAAGGATAAAATCACAGCCCCGACCAAGTATTGGTGGAGTTGAAGATAAATCGTTTCCATCGTGATGTCAGCAAAATCAGGAATCAGCACTTTCTGTTTTACAAAGAAACTCCCGAAAAAGTAACTCGAAAGAATGATCACCGGAATCAACGGTGGTAAACTAATATTGGAAAAGGTAAGCACCAACACACGGTTTAATTTCAATAAACTCGCAACGAAAAATGCTGCTATCATCTGAAATCCCCAGATGGGAAAAACCCCGAAAAACAATCCCAAACCAACCGAACCGGCCATGTGAATAGGATCATCCTGATGCCTCTGAAACTCCCTTCGGATCTGGGTAAAAATATTTCGCTCCCCTTTAGTGAAAAACAAACGCTTTGGAGCATAATAAACCAAGGCCAATACAAACAAAACTGTATTCAAAACCGATATTCTGGCAAAATCAGTAAAGGGTCTGAAATGACTGACCCGATCTTCAGGATAATTCACACGGATAGGCACTTCCCTCACAGGTATTCCCTCCCATGCCAGCCGCACGATTACCTCTATTTCAAATTCAAACTTTCGGGAAAACCATTTCTTCTCGGAAATAGTTGCCAGTGGATATGCCCTGAAGCCCGTTTGGGTATCAGAAAGTTTGATCCCTGTGTCCACCCAAAACCAAAAATTACTGAAGCTATTCCCAAAACTACTTTTCTTGGGAACACCTTCCTGAGCCATATTTCTGGAACCCATCAGCACAGTTTCCTCTTCCAGATGCTCAAGCTGAGCCAGTAGATCCAAGATATTATCCGGCTCATGCTGCCCATCTGAATCCAAGGTGATCGCATAGTCAAACCCCAGGCGGTATGCATGTTCAAATCCTTTTCTTAAGGCCATCCCTTTCCCCTGATTTGCAGGAAAACTGAGGTAGTCCAATCCTGGAAATCCCTTAAGAATATCCTCTGTATCATCCGTGGAGCCGTCATTGACCACCAACAGATCCTTACTTACCACCAACACTTCAGATACCACTGTACGTAGTGTCCCGGCATTGTTATAGGTGGGAATGATGATACAGACTCTCTTCTTCATCAAATGCTCTGGTATATACCTTTCATTTTAAAGAATACAGTATCTCCGCTAGTGAGATTTGCATCGACTTTCAGCCCCTCCTCCACTTTGGAATGCCTGATAGCCAATTGTACTTCCGCATATTCCATAGGATTAAGCACGGCAAGAAATTTGATATTCAGCGCTGTCTTAAGCTGAAACTCTTTTTGGAAAAGTCTGCCCAAAGAAGCCCTCACCGCCTCCACCATGATGACACCTGGCAGAATAGGATTGCTTGGAAAATGCCCTTCAAACACAGGACTTTTCGCCCGGATTTTCACAACCAATACAGACTCTGATTCTCCTTGTAAATGGATGGAAATATCGAGGGTTTGATCTAGTACGGATTGCTTCATCTATTGAAAAATTGCAGGTGGTATCTCAGCATTTACTTTCTGATCGGTAAAAGTGATTTCTGTAAAATCATCTGCGTTCTCATACATTTTCAGCTGATCTAGAAGCAGGGACTTTTCGTCAAATTTCAACTCGATTTTTTGCAGTCGCTTAGCCATGCGCTTATCTAAAGGTATCAAAGTGATGTACATCTTACCATTTATCGGCTGAAAATCCTTTTCGAATGCCTTATCATTTAAAATAGATCCATCTATGGTGCTCAGTATAAACTGGCGGAAAATACTCATCTGCATGTTCATACCTGTGGACTTCTTCACTGACTCCCCATCATACTGTATGACCTGATCCTTATTGATTATAAAATAAGATGCAGATGGCTCCTGCTGCTCCCAACGGATTTTGTCTGGCTTTTCAAAGTAAAAAAGACCTTTGGAGTCCAATGGTTCATCAAAAAGCGCACTTTGCTTCAGTTGCATAAAGTCAGCTGAAATAGTTTTTACTGACTCATAATGCTTCTGCAGCCTGAGGGCAAAACCAGAATCCCCCTGCTGCCCAAAAGCCGCCATAGAAAGTACAAAAACCAATAGAATGGAAATAGTCAAGCGCATTTAATTCAATTCAGCTTTCAAGGTCAATTTTCTTTTTTTCAGCTCCACTATCAGGGTGTCTAAGATCGATAAGGTGTGGGGCTGCGTATCGTGCATCAGTACAATATCCGATCCCTTTATGCTGCGCTTAAAGCTATTTAGCATTTTTGCAGGCTCCTTCCGTATTGTATCAAAACTCCTTACAGTCCAACCCACTGATTGAAATCCGCATGTTTTGATTGCGTAAGCTATTGCGGGATTCGTCACTCCGAAGGGAGGCCTGTACAGATTTCCTGCTTGAGGGATGATCTTCAGCAGTTCAGCATGCCCATCGGCTATATCGGATGTTGTTCTTTCTCTGCTCCAAAATCCCATGGTCGGATCATGACTATACGAATGGCTGCCCAGTAAATGTCCTTCCTCATGGATTCTCCTGATGAGTGCTTCATTTCCTTTCACCTTTTTACCAATCAGAAAGAATAGCGCTGTTACATTATGCTTTTTCAGAATATCCAAGACCAAAGGTGTATTCACCGGATCAGGTCCGTCATCAAAACTCAACAACACATTACCCGCACTTGTTCTAAGGATAGAATTGAGGAAAAACTGAGCCCCAATCAAAAGCGACATTGTACCTAAAAAGACCAAAACGCCAACCATTACAACCACAACATATAAATCTGAAATAGGAGTCAGCAAAATCCCTAAAGTCAATACAAGGGCAATAAACAGAACTACATGCAATTTATTCATGAGAAAGCAGTATTAGGCCCAATCCTCTGGTTGAGCTGTTATTCGCGATTACTACCTGCCTGAATTCTTTCTTCGCCAGGTAAAAACACCCCAAATGCATTGCCAACCCTGAAGAAGTCATGTATTTCCCTGCCAAACTTGTCATTGATCTCTGCTGCATAGTGGTTCCGCGAAGCTTGTCACCTGTTGAAATCACCATGCAAAAATCCTTGTCCACCTGATTTTTGTAAAGAAAATCATCCAATGCATTCAAAGGGTTTTCTGCAGATGATTGCGAAGAAATATCCTGGACGAAAACATTACTAGACCTTTCTTCACCTAAGTGAAAAAAGGACGCCCCTTCACCAAATCCAGAAATCTCTTCATCTGAATAGCCCGCATCCTTCGCCAAGCTATCAAGTAAGGAAATGTGCTCATCTGCAGCACCCAGTAGAATATTCTTCGCACCACACTTAGATTGAAGGACCGCATCTTTCAGCGCATTTTCGAATGAAAGGTTCCGCTGCACATGGGTCATATTATAACCATGGTTTTTCAGTTGCAAAGCGAGTTGCCCGGAAAGTGTATTGTGACTGGACTGCGTAAAAGCGGTAGGTGAAACCAATCCAGTTTGGGAGAAACTATTCAATAAAAATTTCTCAGTATC
>CBFGUY010000027.1:0-32729 GCA_965651895.1 uncultured Algoriphagus sp.
ACTTCGGCATAAAGCCTACGCTCTTGCTCTGCCGGTTTATTCCGATTCCTCTTGCACTTAGTGCCGGTCTCAGGCTGGTACAGCGTCATAAGTATTTGTCAAACCAAAACACAAAAGACTATGAAGACGCAAGCAAGAGAAATGGGAGGAATGATTATCCAGCTGATAGTTTCAGTTTACTCAAAGCCAAAGGGTCATCTGATACCTATCAGAAGTTTATCGATCTGATTGTTGAAAAACTCGAACAAGGAGTGATTCCCTGATTTTTTATGATGAAGAACGATGGAGAGTGCCTGTTCATTTATAAAAACAACAATGGGCAGCTCTATTTTATAAATTCCTGCAGGAAAAGTTGGCCACAACGGATTTGCAGGTTGATTGCCCCAGATATTAATCAGTCTAATAGCGGTGCAAGAGTTTTTATTCCCGTTTCCAGTTGATCTTCTGTCAACGAAGCAAAACCAAGCCTTAACCCCATTATCGGATCCTTAAAACTGTATTTATCCGGGGTTAAAATTGAAATTCCTTTTCTTTCCAACTGGGCTGCCAGATCAAATATATCGATCTCTTTTTTGGGTTTCATCCAAAATGCAAGTCCGCCGTTTGGCTTTTGGAAATCCACTCTGGTATTCAGATGTTCTGTGAGTAGATTTTCAAAATAGTCTCTTTTTTTCAGATAAACGGAAGTTACCCTTTTTAAGTGCCGCTTAATCACCCCCTCTTTAATAAGTTCTAATACAGCGTGTTCCATCATGGTGTCCCCCTGAACATCTATTGTTTTGCGCAGCGCCACTATTTTATTGGTCAAAGTTTGATTTGTGAATAAATACCCTATCCGCAATGCTGGAGCGATAATTTTACTCAATGTTCCGATATAAACATAGTTGTCTATATGTGCCAAACTTCCAACAGGAAAAATCGGTCTTGCAGCAAAATGGAATTCGTGATCATAGTCATCTTCAATCAGGTAGAAATTATGCAGGTTACTAAGCTCAATAAGTTCATATCGCCTCTTTATACTAAGAGTTACCGTTGTGGGAAACTGATGATGTGGCGTTATATAAATGGCTTTGACAGTATGCTTTTTTAAGATATCCCTTATTTCCTCTACCACAATACCTTGCTCATCCACTCCTGCGGGAACCAACTTTGCTCCGGCATTTTCAAAAGCTAGCCAAGCAGGTTTATAGCCCGGATTCTCAATAATTATTATATCACCTTTATCTATTAAACAATGGGAAGCCAGATACATAGCCATTTGACTACCCCGGGTGACCACGATTTGGGCGGGATCCGTAGTAAGATTCCGTTTGTAATTCAGCATTTGGCTAATGGCTTCTCTAAATGGAAAATCGCCTTGAGCTTCTGAATATCCCATCATCTGCCTTCTACCTTTTCGGCTAAAAATTTCTCTGTATGCTTTAGCCAGTGCATCAATTGGGGCAAGTTTGCTATCAGGCAAACCATCATCAAATACGACGGAAGGCAGAAGATTTGATCTTTTCTGATCCGAAGGATATTCAATATTCTGAGGAAAAACTTTTGAACTGGGAGGAAGGATTTCGGATACAAAAATCCCTTTACGCTCAACCGTAGTCAACCAACCTTCGATCAAAAGGACATTGAGGGCTTGCACTACAGTGTTGCGGTTAACTTTTAACACCTTGGCAAGTTTGCGGCTACCGGGCAGACAATCCCCGCTTTTAAGTTTACTCTTTTTAATGGCATCAATAATTACATCAGCTATTTGTAAATAAACAGCTTTTGTATTCTTGAGGTCAAGGTCGATTTGGAGTTCCCAAGGTCTAAGCATCTGGACTATCTGTATTATTTAAAACTGTACCACTAAGATAGTCCAATTATCTCTGATTTTTGTTTCGCAATAATGCAACAACTTAAAATTTTCAAAAAATGGAACCGGAAGAAAAGCAATTCAGCTCAAAGGATTTTCATGAAACATTTGACCGTCCTAGGTATATGAGGCCTGCAAAGCTCATCCACAAAAATGTGGAGCAGGCCGGTCAACATAACCAATTTTCCACCGAAAGAAAGCATCCTGTGTTCTTTGTCGACTTACCGACCAAAAATGTCAGTATGACAATCGGAGGGCTTTTGAATGACCAAATTACCAACCGCCACCGGCACACTTATGAAACAGTTTTATATGTGATTGAAGGTGAGGGCTGGACAGAAATTGAAGGTGAAAAAGTGGAGTGGCAGGCAGGTGATGCTGTTTATATTCCTTCTTGGGCTTGGCACAGGCACGGCAACCGCAGCCACGAAAAAGAAGCAAAATATATTGCATGTGAAAATGCACCACAGTTACAAAATTTGGGAGTAGCCCTTCGAGAAGAAGAAGGCAGAGACCTGTAAATTAATAATGTCCCTTCCTGAAAAGGGACATTATTCAAACTAAACTGATTCATGCTATGAAATCGAGCATGTCGTAAGCGACACACAAAGGGATGATTATAATCCTGCGAGATTCCATCTGACCATTAAAAGAAATTATATACAGATGAAAAATATACATTTAAAAGGAATCATTGCCTATCCAATTACACCCTTTGACAGAGAAGGGAATGTTGATATTCCGCTTTTTAAAAATATGGTAGAAAGGCTTATTGCCAACGGTTCACACGGCATCGCACCTCTGGGGAGCACAGGAGTTCTTCCATATCTTACAGATGAAGAGAAAGAAGCGGTTACGGAAGCTGCTATCCAACAAGTAAATGCACGCGTACCTGTAGTGATGGGTGTTTCCAACCTGACAACAGAACGTACCGTTTACCACGCCAAGTTTGCGGAAAAAGCAGGGGCAACTGCCTTGATGATTATTCCAATGAGTTATTGGAAATTAACCGATGATGAAATAGTTAAACACTATGATGTTGTTGCCGAACAGGTTTCTATTCCGATCATGGCTTATAATAATCCTGCCACTGGAGGAGTCGATATGTCCCCTGCATTGCTTAAAAGATTGCTCCGGATTCCCAATATCACCATGATAAAGGAAAGCACCGGAGATGTTCAGCGAATGCACTATCTACGAAAAGAACTGGGAGAAGGTGTGGCATTTTACAATGGCTCAAACCCACTTGCTTTGGCTGCATTTGCAGCAGGTGCAGCCGGGTGGTGCACAGCAGCTCCTAACCTTATACCCAAGTTGAACTTAGGACTTTATGAAGCCATGGTAAAAAGTGATTTGCCATTGGCCCAGAAAATATTCTACGAGCAGATTGATTTATTAAGGTTTATTGTAAACAAAGGATTGCCTAGGTCAATTAAAGAAGGGTTAACGATTTTAGGAGAAGAAGGTGGAAATTTAAGAAGTCCATTAAAACCACTTTCATCCATTGAATCACAGGAATTGAGGTCAATCCTATCTACACTCAGGTAAAATGAAGTGGGACGAAAGTCCCACTTTTCCGAGTTTTATACATCTCGATACGGGCTTTATCAAATAGCTTTATAAGCTAAACAACAACGAAAATAAGCAGAGCAAGCAGTCCATTTCCTGTGCCCCCTCTGTACGTATGGCTGAGGATACAACAAAAACCATTTCAGCTATCTATTCCTTCCTGGATGGCACCGGCATGTTTACGTTTTATATATACGATTCCATGCAGTAGGCAGATTGGGGGGTAATGACACTGCTATGGACATCAATTCACTGTGTTTAATAAGGAGGATTCCATCGGGTTTTTCTGAGATAGACGTTAAAATCATAAAATCTGCTGATTCCTTTGAAGCGGATTAAAGTATTTCTTTGGTGTGTTTTCGAACTTTTGGATTTTGGTGTTCTCCGAGGCAAAATATACTACGTTTTGGAAAAGTTGACACAATTTCAAATAAAACTTAATTCTTTTACGATTTGCGGATTTGATCTGTCCGGCGCATCCGGAAGCTTCAGAAATAGGCATGGTCATAGGGATGGAATTCTGAAAGTTTAAGGCTATTATCCTAATGTGGATTTATATACAACATCTTACTTTACATTACATTCGTTACTTTCGTAGGAAGGCAATCCGAAAAAAATGTTAAGTAAGTGCGGTGGCATTTTGAAAATAACGATAACATGAAACCAAAATTCATATCTATCAGTGAAGATATCATTGAGAAAATAAAATCCAGAGAACTACAACCGGGAGATAGAGTGCCCTCTGAGAATGAACTGATAAAACGATATGAAGTAAGCAATACTACAGCCCGCAAAAGTCTTCTGGAAATCGAATCTAGAGGTTGGGCTCAGCGAATAAAGGGAAAGGGGACTTTTGTTTTGAACAGGACCGAAGATCATCGTATTCTTCGCACCCTAGGTTCCATTGATTCTACCCGGCGGGGCTTCAATGAGAGTTTGAAGGCAGAAGGCTTTAACCCGAAAAACATTGTGCTGGAAAAAACAATATTACATCATGGGGTATCCTCTGAAATCAGTGGAAAGCATTATATCATGGAAGGGCCTACTCTCAAAATCCATCAAGTGCGCTATGCTGACGATATTGTACTTAAAGATGAAATTAAGTACATCTCTCTCAAGCTTTGTCCCAAGATCAATATGATGTCTACCGAGATTTCATATTTCAAACTCTATGAAGACAAATACAATCTTAAGATCTCAGATATTAAGCAAAACCTTAGCACAATGATCCTGATGCCACAAGCAGAGGAAAATAATTTTGAAGTTTCGGACCCTTTGCCGGCCTTTGTGCTTGACAGTGTGGTTTTGTGTTATTCTGATACAGTCGTTGAAATCGAAAAGTCTTACTATCGTGGAGACAAATATAAATTTGCCATTGTCGCCAATCCCGAATATTACAGCGCTTCGGTTACTCCGGGTACAAACCATACGGACAAAGGATAGATGTTGATTTTTATTATACACTTAGAAAGCACGTTTTGTGAACGTGGTCAAAGACCTTTTCACGGGTTTGCATAAAAACTGACCACGGTTAACTTTCGGGACATTGTCGCCGCAACAGAAGAAAGCAACCAGATGAGTAGATCCAATAGATTATCGCATGCGATCCGGCTTTATATGTATCATGAGGTATAGTCACTTGAGCATAGGTATAAGTCGCTGAAAGGAAAAGAAAAGGAGGAAGTGGAATCTATATTCATCTGTACAGCGGGCAAAATCGTTGCGAGGTAGAACTATTAATCTTCAAGACGAACATGTTCACCTGATCGAAGTGGTAGACCTAAAGCCGTCCATTCCAGAATTGTAGGTATCCTTAAAGGTCTGCCCGTAATAAGGATGCTTGGAAGGTTTAAGGATCTGAAGTAGCTCCCCTTGGGCAGTCACTTTTATGCCAAGGGATACTGTAGATACGGTAAGGCTTACTTCAGGAATGCTCAGACGTAAATTGCGGCGGAGTATATGGAAGAGCAAAAAGAAGTTTAACACTGCGGAGATCAAAAACACTCTTCCAGTGGATGGAGATATTTGAATTTTTCCTAGTGCGTTAAGTTTGTGATAGTAATCGTAACTCGATTCCTTATCAAGCTGAAGTTTGGAAATTATCCCTTTTAAGATCTACAATTGACGGTTATTTACTAGAAATGAAAAATTAAATCTCGATTATTTGCTTTTTATAAAACATACTTCTATTATTGGGAAAATTACTTAGAGCGTTAAGTTGATGAAAGCAAAAATCCGATGGTTTATTCTTACCCTGGTCTTCATAGCTACAGGTCTTAATTTTCTCGACAGACAGGTGCTGTCAATGACCATCATTAAGATACAGGATGAGCTGAACATTACTGATGTGCAATACGGAATAATTAATACTAGTTTCCTTATCAGCTATGCGTTGATGTTTACTATCGGGGGACGGTTGATTGATAAAATCGGAGGAAAGCTCGGGCTTGCACTTTCGGTTGGAATATGGTCAACTGCAAGTATGTTGCATGGGATAATAACCGGGTTTTACCATTTACTTACTTTTAGGTTTCTGCTCGGAGTAGGGGAAGGGGGATGCTTTCCCGGTGCCGCCAAAACGGTATATGAATGGTTTGGAAGAAAAGAACGTGCATTGGCCAATGGAATTGCGATTGGCGGTTCTGCTATCGGGGCAGTAGTGGCCCCGCCGCTTACCATTCTTATTTCTGCCAACTATGGCTGGCGTTGGACCTTTATTATACCGGGGATATTCGGTATTCTATGGGTGTTGGCATGGATGACAATCTCATGGAGAAATAAGCGGGCCGACACCCACGATCAAGAAGATAATGTCCAGCTCGAACAGGGAGGAGGAATATCGTTTCTTGAGATCATAAAAAGCAGATCGGCACGTGTCTTGGTTCTAATGCGTTTTTTATTGGATCCGGTATTCTATTTTCTCATGTTTTGGGTGCCCAAGTACTTGAGTGAGGAACGTGGACTGTCCTTTGATAGGATTGGGGAGCTTTTCTGGATACCGTTCATGGCGCTTGGAATTTCTAATATCATAGGGGGATGGATATCCGATAAATTGATTGCGAACAACCTTTCGGTAAATGCTGCCCGTAAATGGGTTATGGGGTCTGCAGCCCTACTCACGCTGATTGCGCCTTTTATTTCCCGGGTGTCGTCGGTGGAACTTGCTGTTGGGTTTATGGCAATCATGATGTTTGCCCACGGCTTTTGGATCACCAACTATATCACTGTCATCTCTGATATATTTGGAAAATATGCGACCTCAACGGTAGTGGGATTGTCCGGAACTGCCGGGGCATTAGCTGGAGTGCTGGTCAACCCGCTAATTGGAATGGTCGTGCAAAAATATTCCTATGGGCCGCTATGGATGGTGGCAGGAATCATGTACCCTCTTGCTTTTCTCATTATGCTTATTTTCATCCCTAACTTAAATCCGTTAGCTGTGCGGAGTTCTAGTAAGATAGGAGCATAAGGATTTTAGTAGTATTTAACTTAGTGCGTTAACATTGAAATTTATTATTGAAGCTATGAAACATTTCTACAAACCATTCTTTCTGATGATGTTCTTCATATGGACATCAGCCGGATTTGGCCAGGAAATTACCCTGAAGGGTACGATTTCCGACGGAGAAAGCGGAGAAGGCCTTCCTGGTGTAAGTATTCTGCTAAAAGGTACCACTGTCGGCACCGTAACGGATGTCATGGGGAACTACACTATAAAAGTACCTGATGGTACCGGGACACTTGTGTTTTCATTTATTGGGTACCGTACCCAGGAAATACCCATTGACAACCGGAAAGTTATAGATCTAGTTATGGAGGTTGATATTACCTCTCTTACCGAAGTAGTAGTGGTAGGCTACGGGACAACGGCCAAAAAAGACTTGACTGGCTCCATTGAAAGCGTCAAGATGGAAGACGTACAAAAGGCACCGGTCAAGTCCTTTGATGAGGCACTGGCCGGAAGGGTTGCGGGGGTGACGGTTTCAGGCAATGATGGCCAACCGGGTTCCAATAACAACATCATCATCCGGGGAGTCGGTTCCATAACCGGTTCTACTGCACCGCTATATGTAGTTGACGGTTTTCCAATGGAAGATTCCTATGCCAATTCGTTGAATCTTAATGATATAGAATCAATGACAGTTCTCAAGGATGCTTCTGCAACGGCAATATATGGGGCACGTGGAGCCAACGGGGTTATTATTATAACAACTAAGAGAGGAAAGTTGGGAGCACCGGAGATTTCTTACAATATGTACTACGGGATTTCACAAAACCCAAATCCCATCAAGCTGATGGATGCTTACCAATTTGTGAAGTACCAAAGTGAGCTGAATCCTGAGGTTGCCGACAAGATTTATTTCACAAACGGAAAATTGCTGGAAGACTATCGCAACGTTGAAAGTATTGATCTGCAGGATCAGATTTACCAAAATGCCCCCGTACTTAACCATGAGCTTTCCATTCGGGGAGGAAACGGCAAAACCAACTATTCTATTTCAGGAAATATACTTAACCAAGATGGTATTGCCGTCAATTCAGGTTTCAGACGGTATTTCGGAAGGATTACCTTAGATCAGGAAATCAATAATAAAATTAAAGTGGGCGCAGATATAGCCTACAGCAGCGAGGAAACATACGGTGCTATCATGACACAGTCTTCTTCCAATTCCCTGACTTACGGAAATCTGAGCCTGATGGCTGCGGTATGGGGATTCCGCCCGGTGGCCGGAGAAAATGAAAAGGTCATGGATGAACTTTTTGATCCTACCATTCCCTCTACGGATTTCAGGGTAAACCCGATATTATCGGCAAAGAACGAACATCGCGTAACGGCGGTGAACAACCTCAGGGCCAACGGGTTCGTCGAATACTCGATCATTCCCGAACTTACCCTGAAACTGGCAGGTGGTATTAATAACATTATGGTTAGAAGGGAAGGTTTTTTCAATTCTTTGACGACCGCAGGGAACGATAGAAGAGATCAAAAGCAAAATGGGTTCATTTATTTCCGTCCGGTAAACAACTGGAACAATACCAATACCCTGACCTTCAAGAAAACATACAACAATATTCATAGCCTCAATGCGGTTATCGGCACGGCGATACAAAAGCAGGAGGATGGGAATTATGGGTTTTCCGCCATTCAAGTCTTAAATGAAGGTACCGCAATAGACGGTCTTGATGAAGCTGCTGAGAATTTTGGGACTTCGGGCAGTTCGAGATGGGGGCTGGCATCTTTTCTTGGCCGGCTTAATTATAGCTATAAATCGAAATACATGCTTACTTCATCGGCGAGGTATGACGGATCATCAAAGTTCGCACCGGGAAATCGTTGGGGATTTTTTCCTTCAGCAGCGTTGGCATGGCGCATGTCGGAGGAGAATTTGCTGAA
Organism: uncultured Algoriphagus sp.; assembly: GCA_965651895.1. Lineage (GTDB taxonomy): Bacteria > Bacteroidota > Bacteroidia > Cytophagales > Cyclobacteriaceae > Algoriphagus. The sequence continues at coordinate 8,817 of CBFGUY010000027.1, forward strand.
GGATATCAGCTTTATCACTGATGCCAAATTGAGGCTGAGCCATGGTGCTACCGGGAACAACCGTGTATCAGATTTTGCCTATTTGTCGACGCTTTCCATTCCAAGGTCAGGTGGGTACTCGTTCAACAATAGTGAACCGATTAGAGGAGCATTACTTGAAAATTACGGCAACCCATACCTTAAGTGGGAAACTACCGTGCAGACGGACATAGGGTATGACCTGTCCGTACTGGATGGCAGGTTGGAGATTACGTTGGATGTTTACCGTAAAATGACCAAAAATGTATTGTTGAATGCAAATCTGCCTTATTCTACGGGGTTAACGAATATTTATAATTCGGCTTCCGCCTATAAGAATATCGGTAGGATCCGAAACGAGGGACTAGAGCTTACACTAAACACCGTAAACATCGCAAAAGGAGATTTTGAGTGGAGAACCAACTTCAATATCACTTTTAACCGCAATGAAGTAATGGAGCTGAACGAGGGACAGACCTCATTGCTTGAAAACGTGAACTTTGACCAGTATTTCAGCAACACCCATCCCTACATAGCACAGGTGGGACAGCCTATCGGCCAAATGTATGGGCTGATCTGGGACGGTGTGTACCAGTACGGGGATTTCGATCAGGTGTTGGGCGAATATGTGCTGAAAGACAACATTCCCACCAATGGGCAGCCCCGGGCAAACATACAGCCTGGCGACATTAAATACCGTGACATCAATGGTGACCTGTTGGTGAATGAAATGGATTTCACGGTAATAGGAAGGGGCATCCCCGTCCACAGCGGCGGTTTTAACAACAGCATAAAATATGGAGGTTTTGATATCAATGTTTTTTTCCAGTGGTCCTATGGTAATGATATTATCAACGCCAACCGCTTGTTTTTTGAAGGTAACGCAAGAAATCTGATCTCCCTGAACCAGTACGCCGTCTATGAGAACCGATGGACCCCCGAAAATCCGAGCGAGGAGTATTTCAGGACCGCTGGGAAAAAGGATACCTGGTACACCAGCAGGGTGGTCGAAGATGGCTCTTTTTTGCGGTTGAAAACGGTTTCTTTGGGGTATAGCTTCAGCGAGCTGGTCCTCAATAAAGTTTGGCTGAAAAGCTTGAGACTCTATGCGTCAGCACAAAATCTGTATACCTGGACTAACTACTCGGGTTCAAACCCTGATGTTTCGACCCGGCATTCAGCACTTACTCCCGGATTTGACTTTGCTGCGTACCCGTTGGCTAGGACATTCACCGTTGGATTATCCACCACATTCTAAACTTAAAATTGAACGGTCATGAATTTCAAATTATATATTTTAATCTTTCTATTGGGAATTTTCTGCACCTCCTGCGAAGATTTCCTCAGCACAGAGCCAACCAATTTTATTGCGCCGGAATATTCCACGATTGCGGAGCTCGAAACGGGCCTGGCAGGTGTTTATGACGTGCTGGGAAGCCAAGCCACCTATGGGGATGTAATTCCCTATTGGCTAAATGTCAGCACGGACATTGAATACACCAATACCGGCCAACTTAATACCACGGCATACATTTATACACCTACAGATGCCCAGATTACTAATCTCTGGAAGACCCTTTATCAGGGTATATACAGGGCGAACCTTGTACTTGCCAAGGTAGATAATCCCGAATTGGATGAGGGTGCCAGGAACAAAATCAAAGGCCAGGCGCTGTTCCTCAGAGGGTATTATTACTTTTTGTTGGTAAAAAACTATGGAGGTGTGCCCATGCTGCTTACCGAAAAGCCGGATATCAGCAACGTCAGTGTCCCGAGATCATCTATCGAAGAGGTTTATGCTCATATACTCCAAGATATGAAAGCAGCGGAGGGTCTGGTAGAAGAGGCGGAGAACTTGAGCGGGGGAGGGAGAATTTCCCGTTCGGCTGTCCGGGGAATCCTTGCCCGTGTGTGCTTAACCATGGCTGGTTACCCATTGGGGGATAAGTCCAGATACGCGGAAGCACTGGAATGGGCCAAAAAAGTGCAGGAATCGAATTTGCACGCACTTAACCCCGACTATAGGGACATTTTTATCAAATACGCTAAGGATGAGTACGATATCAAGGAAAGTATTTGGGAAGTAGAATTCTACGGTCTATTGTCATCTGGTTCTCAAGAGTACACCTATTACATCGGAGCACGTGGAGGTATAAGAAGCGCCGATGAACAGATCGGGTATAGTGGTGGGGCTGTTCTCGCTACCAAATGGTTATATGACCTATATGAAACCGGAGACGGGGATACAGAAACACCTGAAGAGTCTCCAGATCTGCGTAGGGATTGGAACATTGCCCCCTTTACTTATATAGGTGTACCGGCTGTACAGACCTACAATCCCGATCTTTGGAGAAGGACAATGGGTAAATGGAGAAGAGAGTACGAAACCCTAACTCCCAAAGACAGGGTAGTATCGGCACAAAATTTCCCGATCCTTCGGTATTCTGATGTGCTACTGATGATCGCAGAAGCTGAAAATGAAGTGAACGGCCCAACCAACCTTGCTTATGATGCCATCAACCAGGTGAGGAGGAGAGCCTACGGCCTACTGCTTCCCGCCCCGCCAAATCCGGAGGTGGACGCGGAATTGCCTACAGGACTGAGCAAAGAGGAGTTTTTCCAGGCAATAATAGATGAACGCGCAAGGGAGTTTTGTTTCGAGGCATCCAGAAGGCCTGATTACATTCGTTGGGGCACTTTTGTTGGACGGATGAAAGAATACAAAGCATGGGCATTGGACAATGGGGCCGCCCAGGGTCACGTGTTGGCTCCTACCAACATTTCTGAAAGGAATTATTTATTGCCCATTCCAACCGCAGAGATGGCATTAAACAAAGCTCTTACCCAAAACCCAGGATATTAAAACAGACAGATATGAAGTTCTTAAATACATTTATACCGTTGATGATCATTTTGTTCTCGTGTGAATACAGATTAGAGGTAGATGCTCCGGACTTTGAGGTAAAGTTGCAGGAGGGGCCAGTTTACAAAACGGGAGATACAGTAAGGTTCGCCTTTACAGGTTATGCCGGTAACATTACTTTTTATTCCGGTCTTCCTGGTGCAGACTATGAATTTCGGAACAGGACGGAAATCAAGGACGGCCTTCCGCAGATTGAACTGGTGACCCAGTATGGAGGAGGGGGCACGCAACTCGGTTCTTTAAGACTTATGGTGACTGGAGACCTGGCTTCCATGGATTCTGCCGGTGTGGTAAATGCTACCTGGACAGATATTACTGAAAAAGCCGATATTGCTTCTAATACCACCATAACTCCCTCGGGCGTTCTGGATTTGAGTGGGTACATTGAGCCTGGAAAACCCTTGTATTTCGGATTCAAATTTATAGGTGAGACCAGTGCCACACATATTCCGGGCAATTGGATCATTCACGATTTTGTGGCAAATACGGTTATGGACGACGGCAATGCGTTGCCGGTAGTGACGATGCCTTCTGCAAGTTGGTCTACGTTTAGCATTCTCAACGATGCCTCTCAATGGATCCTCAGAAACAACAATACCCAGGCATACATCATCGGTGGCGGGTACAATGCACCGCAGAGTGAAGACTGGATGATCACCAAAGCGTTGAATTTCACCAAGGTTCCCCCGGATACTGGCCACCCTATTCAGAACATAGGCTCTAATGCACTGGAAGGGTACGAATTTGTATACAATACTCCGGGCACATACACCGTGACATTCATCGGATCAAACTACACTGTAGATGATCATAAAGAGGTGATCAGGCAGTTTACGATCACGGTTGAAGAGGGATAACGCAAAGGTACTAGCGGGTAAAGTTCTTCCGGGTAGTCTTTTTTCACCTACAGGAGGGGAAATCTAAAAAAAAGCAAACGGGGTGTTTTAAGAAAACACCATGGCTAATACGGAATTGGATTGGAATGTAGAATAAAACTTAGTGCGTTAACAATATAAAAATAGCTTAAACAAAGAATTATGAATGAACTATTAAAAGGGGAACAGGTCGGCATGAACGGACAGGTGGTAAGAAGGGAGGAGACTGTTCCCAGAATAGGTGTTTTTGGGGTCGGATACTTCAAATACTGGGCACAATTCGACGGTCTCTTGGAAGATTTGCTGGAAAAACAAAACGTATTTGTAGAGAAATTAAAGAAAAATAAAGCAGATATAATAGAATTTGGGTTGGTCGACGACGCAAAAAGCGCTTACGACCTTGTACCAAAACTTAAAGCCGCCAATCTGGATCTCATTTTTTGTGATATGCTTACCTACGCCACCTCCAGCACATTCGGTGTCATCATCAAGAACCTGGATGTACCCATCGTACTGGTGGCCTTACAGCCGGACAAGGCAATGGATTATTCAAAGGCTTCCACCTATATGCAACTTTACAACGATGACGTCTGCTCCTTGCCGGAGTTTACCGGTGTTGCGGTGAGAATGGGAAAAAAAGTCCCTGAAGTCATCATTGGTACGCTGCACGATGATCCTCAGTCGGAAAAGGAGATCAGAGAATACTGCAACATTGCGAGGGTTTTAAATGGATTAAAAACAGCGCGCATTGGACATATAGGGCATCCTATTGAAGCTATGCTCGATATGCACTCTGATTCCACCATGCTCACGGCGCATTTTGGGGTGCACGTTGTGCAGTGTGAAGCCCATGAGATCGTCACCAAATACCAGAGAGAAGTAAATGAAAATGAAATAAAAACTGAAGAGCAGCGCATACTCGCATTTTTTGATACGCCGGATCCGGTTTCTGACCCGATTTCGGAAAAACTTAAGCAGGAAGACCTGGAGGTCGCGGCAAGCGTATCGGTAGCCTTGAAGAAATTTGTGGAAGATAAGGAGCTGGACGGGCTAGCCTATTATTATAATGGAGAGGAAAACAGCGACACCCAGTTGGTAATGTCTAATCTAATCGTAGGCAACTCCCTGCTGACGAGCGCTGGCTTCCCCATGTGTGGCGAATCCGACCTGAAATGCTGTCTGGCAATGTTCATTATGGATAGGCTCAGAATCGGCGGAAGCTTCGCTGAATTTCACCCGGTTGATTTTAAGGAGAATTTTATTCTTGTAGGGCACGACGGCCCGCATAATATTTCCATTGCGGAAGGTAAACCGGTTTTGAGAAGCTTGAAGAAATATCATGGTAAACCGGGTTTTGGTGCCGGTGTGGAATTTAAAATCAAGGAAGGTCCTATTACGATGTTGAGCATCACTTCCACGTATGAGGGTAAATTCAAATTTGTTATCGCTGAGGGAGAATCGGTGGAAGGCCCAATACCGCCCACAGGAAATACCAATACCCGGGGCTACTTTAAACCGGATGTAAGGACCTTTCTCACGAAATGGGTCAAGGAAGGTCCAACCCATCATTTTGCATTGGGAGTAGGTCACCATGCACAGACGATCAGGAAGATCGCTGAATACTTAAACATTGAAGCGGTTATAGTTGAATAGCATATTGTGAAGACTAAAGCAATCCTTAAGGCCGGAGCAGAACTCACCTTTAAGGAAGGCTTTGGCCTTCCTACATCAAAATATCTAAACATGAACACAGTTCGTACATTTATTTTCTTTGTCCTTGTTGTATTTTCCGGAAATTTAGCCGCCGACGATAGCATTGCGAAAAGACCCTTGCAAAAGCTGTTTTTCCTTGATTTTGAAAAAGGTTTTTCACCCTTTGCAATGGGGGAAAACGACCCGTTGAACAAAAATTTTCCGGAGTTGATCTCTGGTGTGGACGGCAAAGCGGCTTTTTTTGAAGCCGGCAAAGTGTTGCAGTATCCTTCGCCGAAAAATCTGGATAAAGAAAAAGGAACGATCAGCTTTTGGCTGATGCCAGGCGATAAAATGCCAGAGCAAGGCCCCTTGACGTTATTTTCAGAAAACGGGCCAAAAGATGCAGGTGAGAACAATTTTCGGATCGAGCTCTTTCCAGGCCGTTTTATTCGTTTCAGCTTGAAAGACTCCAGGGACTCCTTCATTTATTATCACAAGATCGACACTTGGAAAGGAAATGTATGGCATCACCTGGCCATCACCTGGAATGTGAAGAAGGGCGCTTTTATCTATGTGGACGGAAAAGCCGCGTCTACCGGATGGATGCCCCGGTGGACCCCCAAAAGCTACGACAGCTTCTTTATCGGTGCAGATAACGCTAGGGGAGAAGAAGCATCGCATGTTGCCATCGACGAATTTACCATTTACAATCGCGAACTCACAGAAGTAGAAGCGGGAAAAGAATTCCTTAAATACCGGCATTTCTCTGCCCAAATTTCGGTTAAAGATCCCTTTATTCCGGCAGGCAAGGAGAATATTCTGACTGCGGAACTCGTCAATCCTTCGGATCACCCGGTCGCCCTTAAGAACATCGTATGTGCGCTCACCGATCACAATGGGGACGAACTGTTTAAGGCTGATTTGGGAGAACAGTTGCTGAAAAAATTGAGCCATACAACCCTGCAGATTCCGTTGAAAACAGATAAAACCGGTACTTTTTCTTTCACCATCACATACCTTGAGAATAACCAAAGAAAACAAACCGTTACGCCGCTTCATGTCTTTGAAAGTAAAGAAAAGGCGGTGGCGCAGGATTGGAGCTATCAATTGGTCTCTCACGTAAAAGCCACTGAAAAAGAGCCCATAGCGGAAACCGGAGGTACCCTTGTTTGCGAAAATTCTTTTGGCAGTTACAGGGAGGCGGGAAACCGTTTCAACGACCGGTTTGCAATGGATTTTGAAGTGGATGCAGTCGGAGAGCCGCACTTGGCAATCGTCACTTATCCAGATGATAAACCGCGAACCATGGAAATTATGCTGCAGCATTTCAATGGCGCCATAGATTTCCAATCGCATACCGGAGTCTTAACCGGTGAAGAATACCCGCTGACTAATGTTGATAAAGAATTTGAGATCGTGTTTTGGCCACGTTCGAAAAAACAGGCATTAGTCTTTATGACAGCGGAAAAGGGCTATCCGGCGGCAGTGAAAGACATCAAAATTTATAAGATTGATAAATTTAAAGTCGCGTCTTCGGAGAGCAATTTCCACGGAAGCGTGCCTTCCCGTAGCAGCGGCTTGTATTATGAAGACCCCGTGCTGTTCCACAACTTTGGAACGGGAAGAGACCATCAGGGGTTTGTTACCGCTACCGATCGCCTTATGCAATACCTGCATTCCATGGGACAGAAGGAGTTTGAATACCCACTTGCGTGGTATGCAGGGCCGTTATATGGAACATCGGTAGAACCCTTCCAGCCCGACATTGATGGCGCACAAGGCGGACAACGCCCACATCCTGATGGTTACCCGGCATACCTCATCAAGCGTCTGGGTGAACAAAATATGAAATTTACCGCCGGCCTGCACATCCATACACTGCCCAGCTTAAATAAATATGCACTGGCAGATTGGGAAAGAATCAACAACGGCGAAGAAACAGTCATCAACATTAACAAAGACGGAAAACTGTGGTACGGCTACTGGCATGGCAACGACCCCAACTTCAATGCTGCTGATCCCAGGGTAATGCATGCCGTCGATACCATTGTCATGGAAATTGCGGAGCGCTATGTGAAGGAACCTGCTTTTGACGGGATTTCCCTTGTAATGGCCAAGCCTAAACTCTTTACCTTTGGCTCACTGGCTTCCGGTTATAACGATTCCAATTTGCAGCGCTTTCAAGAAGCTTCCGGTATTGAAATTCCCGGATACGTTTCCGGTGATACCAGCCGCTTTAGTAAAAGCTCTGAATGGATTATGGGAAATGCTGAAGCCAAGAAAGCCTGGGTCGACTGGAGATGCCAAATCTTGTATGAGCATTATGCTGCTATGGGCAGAAAACTGGCCGCTTATCGTCCGGATTTAAAACTCAAGCTCAATGTTTTTGTTCACCTGATGCACAATCAGCGACTTGCAGACTACCTCAATGACCCACCGGTAGAAGTGATGCGCGAAATGGGCATTGATCCCGCTCTGTATAAAAACGAAAAGAACATCGTCATTAACCATACACTGGTGCCGGCGGATCTTCGGTGGAAGCGTTCTCATTATCCTCCCGCCATCCCCAACATAGACCGAACGGTAATGACCGCCCCGGAGATGGTGACTTCCATGCAGGCCTTGGAAAACGTTCGCGTTACGATCCATGATCGTTATTGGGAAGACGCAATAGGACGTCAACAACCGATGGAAGGCCTCACCGAAATGGGCGTAAGTGAAATGGTCTGGAGGGCATCAACCTTAAATGCCACTGGCTTCCATAGCCTGGAGCCTTATGTTATTGCACTCAATAACCTCGATGCTGCAAGCATAGTGAAAGGAGGCTACGTGGTGGGCACTTTTGGGATGGAAAAAGAGCTCTCAGAATTTTCAAAGGCTTTTCAGGCGTTGCCTGCAACGAAATTTGAAGATGTTCCCGGTCTTGCTGATCCGGTGCGGGTACGACAAAAGATAGTTGATGGAAAACTGTATTTCTACGTGTTGAATACCATTCCTGCAGCTGTGGAAATTAGCCTAAAATTAAATGAAACGGGAAAAATACAGGAACCTGCGAAAAATAAGGTTTATGCAAAATCCAAAACTTTACACCTGAAGCTCGCTCCTTATGATCTAAGGACATTTGTCAGTTCATCGGACACGGCTAATGGTATTTCCGATGGCAAGGTAAAAGTGGATAAAGAATGGTTGGCTGATCTCGAGAAGTCACTGGCAGCTATGGAAGACTATGCGGAGCAAAAGGAAGAGCGCTTCCTGAAGTACGGGTCTTATCTCGAACTGGCAAGAGAACACTGGAGCAAAAAACATTTCTCCCGAGTGTACTTTCTTTTGCAGGATGGTTGGGGAGAATACGAGGCCACAACAGAGAAACAAAGACATTTCTAGGAGCAATTGATAGCAATATAAGTAAGGGGAAAGCAAAGGCCACAGGACTAATGACAGGGAAATGATGTGATTGGTCTTCTTCCTCTTCTTTTCTTGATTATTATATATTTAGTTTCAACCCAAAATAATCTGTATATGTTTAGAAAAGCAGCCTTATTGGCCAGTCTGGTGATGCTGGTAAGCTATCACGTCTGCTGCGCCCAGAGTACAGGTGAAGTAGTCTTTCAGGATGGCGATCACGTCAACTTTATCGGCAACAGCATCACCCATGCAGGTGAATTTCACAACTTCATCATGCTCTACTACGCAACCCGGTTTCCGGAGGCAAATGTTACCTTTTATAATTCCGGGATCTGGGGAGACAATGCCAACAGTTTCCTGCGTCGCATGGATGAGGATATCCTTGACAAACCGGCCGGTTATTCGGTCGTAATGGCTGGTATGAACGATGTGAACCGGGCACTGTACTCGGAAGAAAATCAGGGAGATCCTGATATTGAAACAAAAAAGGAACGGGCGATAAGCGACTATCGGAGTTATATGGAGACGGTGATCCAACGTCTTTTGGCGGCCAATACAGAGGTGATTTTGCAGAAGCCGTCCATATACGACCAAACAGGCGACCTACCTGCCCAAAACATGTATGGTGTAAACGATGCCCTAAAGCAGTGCGCCGATGTCATCGATGAGTTGGCGATAGAATATAACCTGAAAACTGTAGATTATTGGAGTATCCTCAACACCCTGAACCAGCAGATACAGGTAGGGAACCCACAAGCTACTTTGATCAGCAACGACAGAATTCATCCCGGCACTCCCGGGAATTTTATCATGGCCTACCAGTTCCTCAAGCAAACAGGTGCTCCAAGAACAGTGGGATCTATCAGAATAGATGCAGCAACATTAAAACCATGTAAAAACTGCAGTATTGAGAACTTTCAGGCTTCTGATAGTTTGATTTCTTTTTCCTACCTGGCCAACAGCCTTCCGTTTCCGGTTGCCCCGGAGGCAAGTTCAGCATTGGAGCTGGTTCCTTTTATGCAGGAACTGAATGCCGAAACTCTCAAGGTAAAAGCATTGCCCGTAGGCGAATATGCCCTGATTATTGATGATGTCTTCATCGCCAATTACTCCCATGAAGATCTGGCGACCGGCGTCAATCTGGCACTGGAAAAAAACACACCTCAATATAAACAGGCCGAGCAGGTCAGGGAACAAACGGTCTTTTTCCGGTCCCTCCAGCGAAAACTGCGGGATATAAGAAGAGTGGAGATTAACTACCTGCCTGATTCGGTGAAACACGGCACTTTTGAAGATATTGAAACCTATATTGAAACCCTGAAGAATACAAATGATCTAAAATATACGCACAATAAAAATCTTTTTGATAGCTACCTGATCAACAAACCTGCTGAAAGCACTATTGAGCAACAGTTGGCAAACGTGAAAAACGAAATTTACCTCATCAATCAACCTGTCGCCCGCCAATTTCGCCTTCTAGCCGGATCAATGGCTGATCCTGATGCAGATATTACCCATGTATGGGAATTTGACGAGCCAGTGGTGAGCAACAAAGTGGAAGGCTGGACGATTGTCAACTACGGCAGCCCTAGCACCGCCAATGGAATACTCAATCTCACGGGTACGCAGACCTACAACCATATCCGCTACGATGTTCCTGCAGGTAATGCGATTGACCCTACCGAAAGTAAAACAGCTGTTATCCTGTTGAAGAACACAACTGCCGATACCAAGGCGCGGTTTTATTGGTGGGGAAGCCAGGCCACTGCTGCCTTTATAGAATTTGATGTATCAGCCAATGATACCACATATAAGGAATACAAGATTGATTTAAGCAGGGATACGAGATGGGAAGGGACTATCAGTGTTATCCGTTTTGACGTGCCCAGCCCATTGTATTCCCCATCTTACGGCAAGGTGATCGAGATCGATTACATAAAGATGTCATCAGAAGTGCTGCCGGAGCCAGAGCCGGAACCTGTGCAACCCATGGCGCCTTTGTTCCCTTCGCCGTTCGGAGTAAACCTTGCCGGAGCCGAGTTTGGAGATGATATGCCAGGTGTATATGGCTCGGATTATAGCTATCCCACAAAGGAAGAACTGGATTATTTTAAATCCAAAGGCTTGAATCTGATAAGGTTGCCCTTTAAATGGGAACGGATTCAGCAGCAGCTGAATGGGCCATTGAATGTCGTGGAGCTGAGCAGGATGAAAACTTTTGTGACCGCCGCACGGGCCAGGGGAATGTGGGTATTGCTGGATATGCACAATTACGGCCGCAGGAAAATTGATACCACCGAATATATCATCGGAGATCCTGCGTTGCCCGTGTCTGCCGTTGCCGATGTATGGGGAAAGATTGCCGGCGAATTTAAGTCGGGAGAGAACATATGGGGCTATGGCATCATGAACGAGCCCCACGGGATGTTGCACACGACTCCCTGGGCAGACATTGCCCAGGCAATAATTACCGAGATTCGGAATGTAGATGCAGAAACGACCATAGTTGTGGCCGGAGACAGCTGGAGTTCGGCAGAAAGATGGCCTTCGGCAAGCGATAACCTTAAAAACCTGAACGACCCCTCCGACAACCTGATCTTTGAAGGGCATGTCTATTTTGACGATGATGCTTCGGGGAAATACGACCAAGACTATGACGGTGAGGGGGCCAACCCAAACATAGGCATTACCAGAACCGCACCATTTGTAAATTGGATTAAACAGAACGGTTTCAGAGGATTTATAGGAGAATATGGGGTGCCGGACGATGATCCGAGATGGCTGGTTGCGCTCGACAACATGCTGGCCTACTTGCAGGAAAATTGCATAAATGGTACCTATTGGGCGGCGGGTCCGAGGTGGGGAAGCTATAGGCTGGCGGTAGAGCCTATCAGTGGTGTTGATCGGCCGCAAATGGCCACCTTGGAGTTATATAAGACAGCTAACTCTGAATGTGAAGGGCAGGGAGATTATCAGACGCACATCTGGGAATTTGACGAAACAGTGGAAAATAACCGCATCGATGGCTGGACCATTGTGAATTATACCAATGCTAATTCAGCGGATGGAATTTTGAATTTAACCGTTTCCCAGACCTACCAACACATTAAATATGATGTGCCCGCAAGCAATGTGATCGATCCGTCCCACAGTAAATATGCTTCTATCAAGTTGAAAAATGAGACGCCGGATACCAAAGCTAGATTTTACTGGTGGGGGCCAGCTGGTGACAATGTTGCCAATTTTGTGGAGTTCGACATTTCGGCTAACGATACGGATTACCAAGAATACATTGTAAATCTAAGCGAAAATACCGATTGGACTGGAAAGAGCAGTATCCGTATTATCCGTTTTGATTTGCCTGCTATGGCAAGCACCGCATCGCTAGGTGAAAACGTCCGTGTCGATCAGGTGAAATTACTCTCTTCTATTCCAGAAATCCAAGCCTACACTTGGCATTTTGAGGAGCCCGTGGTAAACAACAAGGTAGAGGGCTGGAATATTGTGAATTATACGAATGCAAGCACCTCCAACAGTGTTCTTTCGCTCACTACTGCTCAAACCTACCACAACATCCGGTATGATGTGCCAGATGCGGAACCAATAGATCCAAGTGTCTATAAATATGCCACCATTAAAATGAAAAACGGAACCGGTGACTCGAAAGCCAGATTTTATTGGTGGGGGCCGGTAGGTGACAATGTTGCCCATTTTGTCGAGTTTGACATTTTAGCTAACCATTCAGATTATAAAGAATATACCGTAGAGTTGAGCGAGGAAGCGTCGTGGACGGGAAAAAGCCATATCAGGATTATCCGGTTCGATGTGCCCAGCCCGGTGAGTCAGGCTTCTTTTGGTAATGTGGTGGAGATAGATTACATCACCTTGTCGCCTGAAAGCCCGCTGATAGCTCAGGACAGTGTGCTTTTGAATCCAATGATTACGACGATGCCCAATGACAGAGCGAAAAGCAAATTGACAGTTTACAAATATGAAGGAGAGAACATGTCCATTGGAGTAGAGGTCCCCGACGATACTCAGGGTAGGATCACGGTCACTGATATGTTTGGCAAAAGATTGGCGGATGAGTCCCGCTATTTTAGAAAAGGGGAACAAGCTGTTGAAGTAGGAATAGAAGGTGCCCTTCCCGGATTTTATGTTGTTACCTTTTATAACTACGGGAGAGCAGAAAAAATTAGTAGAAAGTTCGTGATGCGATTACAATAAAGTTATGTCACCAATAAAGAACAGAAAAAAAATCCTTGGATGGGGTTGGATAGCCCTTGGCTTTAAGGTATCGTCGCATCAGCCCGCCGCCCGATCGACTATCAGTGGCAGGATCACCGGAGCTAAGTATGAAGAACCGCTCATTGGGGCTACCATAATGCGGAAAGGAACTGCCAAGGGCACGGGTTCAGATCTTTCCGGAGAATTCAGCATCATCTTTCCCACAAATGCCACTTTGGTATTTCCGTATAAAGAATGCCTCAAGAAGGAAACGGGGCTAATTCCATATTCATCACCGGCTTTGACAGCCGAAAAATAAAACTTTATTGCAATTCAATTAAATTTAAGGGTACCTATGGTAAAAGTCAAAATACTAGTGTTGGTTCTACTGCTGCTGGAGGGATTTAGCGGCATTTCCAATAAAGCCTTTGCGCAAGATCCGCTTCCGCTGGTAGATGAGTCTCTAAAAGGAACGCCGTTTCACAACATTACACTTGAAGCATCCCTAAAGCCTTTCAAGCAGAACGATGAAGCCTACTTTAAAAAAGTGGCGGCGGAAATGTTTACACAGTGGCATTCTTTGCTCAGGCACGCCGATACCGTTTCGGTCATGCTATGGACGGCAGATGGCTCGGAGATACTCGACTATTCGGGAGACCTCAACCAGCCGCTCGAGTGGTCGAAATATATTGGAAACCCGAACACGTTGCATGAGGTTGGTTCAGAACCCAAAGAGCTGTCTCTTCACGAGCGGGCCTATTTATACATGGAAAATCCTCCGGCTTTTACCTACAAAGATCTTAAACTTATTGTCAAAACATTGAAAGAGACAGGAGAGGCGATCACCGGAAAACCCGTGAGGATCGGGGCTACCTTTGATCCGGGACCCGAATTTGCCAAATCACCTTTCAAGTATGAAAAGCATCCGGAAATACTGGAAGGCAGTGCAATGGGGCACAAGTCATTTGTGTTCAGTTATGCTACTCTGAATGCCGATGACGCTGCCTACGCCGGTTTTCCATACGGCATTCCCGAAGGCTTGCCTTTTGGTACTTTCTTTGGTCGGCAGAGCCAGCATTTCCTTTCTGACTTGGACTTTGATTATATATGGTTCAGCAATGGATTTGGATTTGGCATGGAGCCCTGGGCATCGACCGGAACAATTTTCACAGGTACCGGTTTCAATGCGGATAAACTTGAAGATACACGCAAAAAGATCATTGATTTTTGGAGCCTGTTTCGCAAGGAATGTCCTGATTTCAGGATCGAGACCCGCGGCACAAATCTTTCCACAGGTGTTGATCTGGCCAAAGACGGCGTAGATCTAAAGGCGATTTATGAAGGTGATTTCAACATATTGCCGCCTCCAAATTCCCCCTGGGCGGCACTTGACGGAGATTTTGGACTGGAATTGGTAGGATACTTGTCACGGATGGCAGAGCTGCCGGATGACCGTTATATTTTCCGGTACTACACACACGATCCCTGGTGGCTCAACAGTCCATGGCTCGATCGCTATGGCCGGGAGCCTCACGATATTTATCTGCCCATGTCGGTTGCCCGAATCAACGATAAGGGGGAAGTGGGACTACCTACGCATTTGAACTTTTTAACAATAGATGATTCTTTTGGGAATATGCCAACACAGGTTCCGGATGAGGTAATATCGCATATCATGAAAGCCAGGTATGATGCGCCCACGGCTCCGGGTCCTCTGGTTTGGGTATATCCCTTTGAAGAATACCATCAGTGGGCACAAACGCAGCCAAGCCGTCTCGCTGAAATTTACTATGGCGATTGGTTTATCCGCCAGGCCATTAACAACGGTTTGCCTTTGAATACCGTGATCTCTACCGGAAATTTCAAATACGCTCTGCAAAACCAGTCGAAGTTATTCGAAGAATCGGTTTTGATAACCATTGCTCCGGATGCCGGATCGGAGTATGAAAAACAATTGATGGAATTTGTGAAAAACGGCGGGAAGGTAATCGTATATGGGCCGACGGATTATGCCGGCCGGGAGTTTCTTTCGCTGATCAATCTAAGGAATGAAAACCCGCTCGAAGGAGAATTTGGTGTTTCAGGAAATTATGAAAATGATGTTCTGAAAGAGGAATTTCCGAAAATGATCCGGCACGATGCCTTGTTTTCAGGTGGCGGTTTGCGAAGCAAGATAAAAGACAGCAAGGATCCGCATACGCGTGTTTTGGTAAAAATGTCGCAGGGGAGTCATTCGCGCGATATACTCTGGGTGAGGCAGCATCCCGATTGGAAAGAAGGGAGGATCGCTTACCTGCGTGGAACCAACTCCAGCCATTTTGAAGGAGAGCGGCTGCTGAAGCCTGATGATCCGACAAAATATTTCACTGGCCCCGCTTACTTGCGGTATGTGCTCAAAGAATTCGGGTTGGAATATGCCGTTGACAAACTTAATCCTACGATAAAGAGTCCTGTGTTGAGCATTTCACGCAGCAACAATGGTTTTTTCTTTGCCGGATATGTGCCTAACACTACCGTTGATCACCGATTTAAATTTGGTCAGGGAGCGCCTATATTGTTGGGCTACGATACGGAATTGGAAGATGGTTTTGCGACTTACTCTTTTCCTACGTCATGGAATCGCGAGTGCCGGGTTTTTGTGCAGCAGGAAAGCGGAATAGTATCTTGTAAAGAAATGCATTCCGGTGAAATGGGAGTTACCCGGAGGTTGCAGGTTTCTGGACTGGAAAATGCCACTGTGAGGATATATCCCGACGAAGGAATCGAGGAAGATGAGATCAGTTTCTACCTGAATAGCGGGTATCCCTGGAAAACAGGCAAGATATCATCGAAAAAAGGTGAAAAAGAGTTTGGTAACAGTTATGTAGTGGAAGGAGTGACCGGCGAGCTGGTAGTATCCTGGTAAAAAATTTAAAAATGAGAACAATAATTTTCATGTTTTTGATTTTCCTGATGTCTGGATATTCTTTGGCGCAGGACCAAAAAGGGGCAGATACCGCCACCTATCTTTCAGACCTTAAAAAGGAACTGACCACTCGCTGGCCCAACAACAGGACTGTCAATTTGGTCTTTCACGGGCATTCTGTACCGGCAGGGTACTGGCACAATTCTGAAGTGCATACCCTTGATTCTTACCCTAACATTGTACTTGGAAAAGTGAAAGAAATGTATCCGCATGCCGTGGTGAACGTCATCGTGACAGCCATTGGCGGGGAGTATTCCGAAAAAGGGCAGCCGCGTGTGGCCACGGACGTGCTGCCACATAAACCTGATGTGTTGTTTATCGACTATGCGCTGAATGATCTGGGCATTGGACTGGAAAGAGCCGAAGAGGCGTGGAAAAAAATGATAGGGGAGGCTTTGGAAGCAAACCTCAAGGTGATTCTCGTGACACCGTCGCCTGACCAGCGACACGATATCCTGGCACGCGACAATCAGCTCGAACAGCATGCAGAGCAGATAAGAAAACTAGCGGCCAAATACAGCGTAGGACTGGCAGATCCCTTTGCGGAGTTTCAAAAGAAAGCCCGGGAAGAAGGCAATCTCAAAGACTACATGTCACATGTGAACCATCCCAATCGCCTGGGGCACGAACTGATTGCCGCTGAAATTGTGAAATGGTTTTGAATGTGCCGGGAAAATAAGAAATCGGCTTTAAAAGTTGCTTCTTCCCCCCTCCGTGAGCAATCAATAATCAGATATGGTATTTAATTTCCTTTACAATTGATCAGCGACAGACATCCACCGGCTTTTCCTAACCCCAGCTCCTTAGCAAATCCCTTTATTGTGGATAACTTTCTGGTTCTCGCCAAAAACACCCTAGAACCGACACTTAAGATAATGTCCTGGGTAAACTTCTAAGGAGGGACTGTCACGAAACGAACCTGTATGCCGGGCTGGGATAAAGACAAGGTAAAATAAGATTTGATAATCATCTTTTACTCGGGATTGCCAAACCTGAACTTCTAGCATCGATTCATAATAAATAGGTGCAGGTTAGCGGATACTAATAATAAATTTTTATTGAAGCACCTGAAAAATCACACTATATATTTAAGCAAGCTTTTTTGCCCCTGAATTCCTCACAAAGATAGTCCTCTGGGCTCTGGGCGACCGTAAGCTTCCGGCATAAAGCCGCTTGCTGCGCTGCGCTTTTTATTCCTTTTCCTTCCTGTCTTTGTCGCCCATATGGACCTCCAAGCAAATATGCCGCACCGAATGAAGCCCCGTTCCAGTTACATGATAACCGAACCTAGTAAAGGTTATATCCCCCTGACTGTATTGATAGCCATCTACGATTGCCCCTGCAACCACGAAAGCTCTCCAACATCCTAGCGACCAAAATAGCCGGATGCATTCTACTGTTTACATTAATCGCTTTCTTCAAAAACTCCATTTAATTGATTCTTCAATGTAGTTTCAGCATTTTTACTTATTAAATTAAACGGAATGATAATAATTAGATAGGAAATTAGAATCATCACTAAAGGTGTAATCTTTAACCAAAACTCATCAGCATGAATAATTGTTATTATGAATAATGATAACAAAAGTAGAGTAATTAATGAAAATATGACCCACACTAGTTCACTGAGAGTAATCTTCATTTTTATTCTAGTATTATCTTTTCTTACCTCATATTTCCCTATAATTTTAACTAAAGGCGTATTAAATAAAATACTGCTTTTATAGGCTTCAAAACCATTTTTATTTATTATTCCATAAAAGCTATTAGAAAATAAAATGTCTCTTTCATATTGATGAATAATCCTTTTTAGCGAAGCGTTTATTTCTTCAGGAGTAGATCCAACGACCAAATATTTCGTGTAATTTGGGGTTTTTACCATGACGAAACTCTATGAGATTTAATGTTTTGATATGCACCACTCCACCTTACAGGCAACGCTCCTATAACTAAGCCCGTAGAATACCAATGGTTTGTTTGTGAAGTTCTTGGTCAGATACATTCATATGATTTTGTATCAATCACAGCATAACTAATATTTCCCGCTTCTGTGGAATTAGTGGTCATATAAGGCTTCTGATTTTCATTTGAACCTTCTGAAAGGGGATTTTGTACAATTCCATTAAATAAAAGGCTTCTAAAAGAACATTTAAAGAAGTATTTATCCATATGTCATTCTCTGTCTCTTCCTTCTGATTTAATTTCCAATAGTTCTCAATTGAACTTTTGGAAAGGATGTCATTATTAATTTCTTTACTTCGTTAAAATATAGTTCTGTTTCGGTTATTCCATGTAATGGAAAATCACTAACAGCATCAATTATTAATTCAATTATCGATTTAAATTGAGCATCTTGAATTTCTTTAATTTGCTCTTCCAGAATTTCTATCCTCATTTTTCTTAATTTAATCCCTTAAAAGCTATAGACTGTGCCCCCGTTCGTGTCACGAACGGCTTCTTATGCTCCAATAGTCCACTCAGTGGTCTTTGTCTCCACAGACCAGCTTGCGCAAGTCTTCAGACTTATGCGGTGGATAATGCAGTCTCCTGACTGCCTTTAGTTTATAGTTCAGCTTTACAATTCAACATCTTTCTGACTGCGACTGTCCATTGCGACTGAAAACTGCCCCATCTCCATCTTGCTCTTTTCTTGCCCATATTTCATAGCTGATATTGTGCTCTTTTGCAAAGAATAATACTCACGTCTGTTTTAGTAGCGCAGATTCAATCTTTATTCTATGTCTATTTCTTTTGCCCAGAACTCCATTTTTTGTCCTTCATAAAATTCCAAATAGAAATAACATCTGCCTTCTTCTGTAACTTCAACCATCTCTCCATTAAGTTCGACTCTTCCTCGATACAAATTATCCATAATTAAACCATTTACTTCTTTAACATTAAAAAATGTTAGTGCATCTATCTTGACATCTGTAAATTTTAATGACAAAATATCTCCATTAACCACTTTTTTAAGTTTAATCAATAAAATTTTTTCCGAAAAGGATATACTTTCACAATTGTAATCATTGTGAAAGTCATAATTTCGATTTTTAAAATTGTATTGAGCTAGATTTATAAAAAACTCTAGCGATGTAGCAAGTGTCATATTAATTACCGAATTTTTCTAAATATTTTCTAATTTCCTGTTGTGTCATGGGAACGGCTTCTTTAGACGACCGACTTGCATTTTTCTGTATTCCATTAACAAAGTTCTTATTGTAAACCTGCTTATGAGGAGTAGGAACATTTCCATGAGCTCTTCCTGCCAAATCAAATCTTATTTGTTTTGTAGGAGTACGTAAGGTGATGGAATTTTTACCCCCATTTAATTTTACTAGATCATAACGTTTCCTGAACTATTGTTTTGTTTCTTAGCTGAAAATGCATCAACTTTGGGGCTCCAATCTCATGTTGTAAGTTCTGAACTCTTTAAGAGTGATATTTTTTTTTCCTGCTTATTTGTCTCTATTTGGTTCAAAAATTCATCTCTGTTAGTTATCACTTCATTCAAACTCTGAAGCCATTTGTTTACATCTACACCACACGCTTTAAAGTGGTTTGTGTCCCAATTTCTCTTGTTGATTTGCTCCATTACGCTTTCCGCCTCTTGAACTCCAATAAACAAGGCTATTTTCAACTTTGCTTCTTGAAGAACTGCCTGCAAGTAAGAGTTAGGAGCAGCACTTAATGGCGGTGTCTTGGAATATTCATCTAGTATTGACACTAGTGTTTTGAAAGAAATACTGCCTTCAAAAGGCAATGGGGTCTGTTTTCTTACACTGTCTATTACATCATTGAAAAACACACTGTGCTTTTCATAGGGTATATCATATTGAATCCCTTTTTTATTCTTGAAGTACTTTAAAATAATGGGGTAATCAAGGCTAGTTTTTACATCCTTTTTCCAAAGTGGATATATTGCAAAATATGGGCTGTAACTATCGGTATGTGGAGACTTTATTATTTCAATTCCAATAAGACAAGGGCCAACGATTTTGTACAACTTATTTTGGTTATATGCTCCAAGTTGTGAAAAGACAATTAACCATTCTTCCATTACTTTCTTTTTTATTATTTTATCTATTGCCATTTTTAAATTAGGGTCTGATTATTTGTATTGAATATCCTGGGAAACTATTAGAGTATTTCAGAAATTGTCTGTTGCTCATTACTGCATTTCCAAACTTAAAATCATAGATCGTTTTAGTAGTATGATTGACAACATCTAAAAAACCTTTTCCTGCTGGGCCATTAAAGTAATTACTGCCTACACTAAGGCCTCTATCTCCATATATACTTTGATATCGACTTAAAAGATTTTTGGCATAAGTATGTTTTAATGTTCCTCCAACGTCTCCTGAACCTCCAATAGCTGCTTCTGCCTTCTGCGCTGCCTTAGTTACAAGCTGCAATTCAGTCATTCCCCCCTTAGCGGCAACTGTAATTATTCAAGATGCTCTATTTTATCCCAAAAATCTTGTACATCTTTTTTATTATGAAGATAAAAATTTGGCTCATTTTGAAGGTCTATTCCTTCAATAAACAATAAGGATTCCCATATTATGTTTTCATCTTTCTCTGGATAATATATTAGTTTGTTGTCATCAGCCTCTTGTCTTAAATTATATGCCCATAAAGATGCGTCCTCTCTGGACATCTTGTCATCTAATAATTTTTCCAATACTTGTTTAATATCTTCAATTCTTATTTCCATATGCCTAAATCTTTTAGCTTACCATTTTTTTATAAAATTTCCTAACTTATCAAACATAAAATGCACTTTAGTTCCGCCTGTTTCAGGTCTAACTATTCTTATTCTTCCAGCACCATCAAGAGTTTCCATCCAAGTTCGAATTCCGCCATTAGCAGGGTTCCATTCTCTTACAACTCGCCTACCTATCATTTCACCAGGGGTACTTGCAGGAGTAACATTGCCATAATACCTAAATCTACCATTTTGCAATTCTTTAAATCCTGCTTGTCCATATTTCTCAAGTTGTCCAAGATGTTTTGACAGATTTGCACCTTCAATAGCAAGATGTGCAGAAGAATTTACCCCATTCGAGGCGGTATATGCTCCATAGTCCTCGTCCATATACCCGAAAGTTCCAAGTGATGCGAATAGCATATTGTTTATCATGCCATATCCAACACCCAGAAACACTTTGAAATCTTGTGACCACTGCGTTTGGTAGCCTAAACCCTCACTGGCTCTTTTTCCATAGGTAGAGTACCCTAAATTATTATCCCTCCACTTGTCCGCAGCCCTGCCCAATACCCCATCAAATGCTCTGGGGGCATTTACACTATGCTCAGGCAAAGTACCGCCTTCATATGTTTTATTGTTGCCCTCTTTTGCTTGTTGTTTACTTATAAAATCTCTTATCTTTTCAGGGTCATCTGTGAATAATCCTCCGTTTGGCCCATCAACCCACATCCCATTAGGATCGGTGAATTTTATGGGGTTGTTCAATGTGTAGTTGTATGGACTGTATGCTTGATATGAATCCGCCATGGGATCCACCACACTCCACCTGCCGATCACAGGGTCGTACATCCTGGCCCCATAATCATACAAAAAGCCTATCCTCATAACGCAGCGTGTCGGGAGGGCAGACTTTAGGTAGAAAGGACGAGCCAGCCTATGCGCTAGGATGGTGTCATTTTTTTCCCTTTCTTCTCCCTTTTCTTAGTATCTAAAGACAAAAACCAACTTTTTCTTATTTATTAAACCCGAAATTCAAATCTCGATTGCAAATTGGTACGAATATCAGGGAGGAATTACAAATCCCACCCAGTTACTGCGAACATTGCGACTACGCCTAGTAGGGAAAATACTTCTTCCGACAAAGAAACGGTGGAACGTATCAAGGACGTACAAAAAATGGCTGCAGATACCAAAAACATCCTGTTCAAACTCATTGATACCTACATCCAAAATTTTAAAGCTAAAAAAGTCTTTATACAAAACAAAGCCCAATCAAATTTCATTGATTTTCTTTAAAGCTTTCTGAGCTTCCTTTCCTATCACTCCACTCTTATCACTCAATAACTGTTTTAGTACCTCTTTAGCCTTTAAGGATTTTGTATTACCTAAAGCTGAAACAAACATCTGTCTTGACTCCCCATTATTTTCGTCCTGGACTATGGCTACTACATCATCAATGTAATCTGCCGTCATAATCACAGCCATTGTATTGCCAAAAGCCCAACGATAGTTAGAATTGTTTTTTGGAGCTTTATTATATTCATCAAGAATAGCTCTGCACGCAACTCCCTTTGCCTCTCTCACTGCTAAAGCTCGAACAATCCCTTCCTTATTCTTTAGATGATATGGCCTGGGTAAATGCTCCAATAAAATCGGAATAGCTGATTTATAACTGGATTTGGTATTTACTAAATCCCACGAAGAAGTTATATTAAAACCTGCTTTTACTAAGCCTTCAACCAATGGCTTCTCGTCTTTAGCATAAGCTACCTCAAGTGCTGTCCGTACTTCTTCTTTTTCTTTAAGCCATTTTTGATATTCTTCATCTCGTAATAATTTGGTTTGTAATTCAGCGGCTGTAATTGTTGTATGACTAATTTTTTGCTCATTTGACCTTTGAGGGCCTTTTAATAATTCAGCCCATTTCTTTTCTAATAGTATAATCTCCTCTTTTGTCATAATTTTGGGATAAATTTGTGAATAATTGATCCATTATTGATGGCTTGTTGTAAAGGCCCAGACAGAGTAGTATTTGGACGAGTATATAATATAAAGTCCAAGCCATTCTGTTGGGAGTAAGTATGGAAGTCTCTTAATTGCCGTGTGAAACTGAGCGACTTAACATTCTTTACTTCTGTTAAAGTTGTTCTAGTAAGGGCATCAGGTATTCTAGTTCTGCCACCAACTTGAATAGCCGTTTTCGCTCCAGATAACCCTACCGCTTGTTCTCCCGCTATACCCAAGGCTCTTGCATTCGCAATTCCTCCTCCCTTCGAGGCGGTATATGTTCCATATACATCGTCCATATACCCAAAAGTTCCAAGTGATGCGAATAGCATATTGTTTATCATGCCATATCCAACACCCAGAAACACTTTGAAATCTTGTGACCACTGCGTTTGGTAGCCTAAACCCTCACTGGCTCTTTTTCCATAGGTAGAGTACCCTAAATTATTATCCCTCCACTTGTCCGCAGCCCTGCCCAATACCCCATCAAATGCTCTGGGGGCATTTACGCTATGCTCAGGTAAAGTGCCGCCTTCATAGGTTTTATCGTTGCCCTCATTTCTTTGTTGACTACCCATAAAATCACTTATCTCCCTTGGGTCATCTGTGAACAATCCTCCATTTGGCCCATCAACCCACATCCCATTAGGATCAGTGAATTTTATGGGGTTGTTCAATGTGTAGTTGTATGGGCTATATGCCTGATATGCATCCGCCATGGGGTCAACAACACTCCACCTCCCAATAGCTGGATCATACATCCTGGCCCCATAATCATACAAATTAAGACCCAAGTCACTCTGCCGCTCCTTGCCGTTATAAAGATACCTATTGCTATTGTTTTCATAACTATAATCCAACCCGGCAATTGTCATCCCGAAAGGATAATACTGGTTTTCCTGGGGTGAGGTAGAACAGCCAACTTTTATAGCACCCACCCGGCCTTAAATCCGGAAACCATCAAACACCTTTTGATTCTGATATCCCGATGATAGCAGAGCCAATCGCCTCCTCTTTAATCACCTTCCCTTTAGGCGTACAGCTTCCCCAGCGGAGTGCCGGTAGCTGCGATATATGGTCTTTGAATGAG
>CBFGUY010000028.1:0-32485 GCA_965651895.1 uncultured Algoriphagus sp.
TCCTCCCACCCAGGCTTTGATCTGCCCTGTGTGTGGATCCATGCTCATAAATCCTGTCTGAAGGAATTTCTTATAATACCTCAGGGAATCCATAGAACTCATGAGCGTATCGATTTCCCCTTTTTCCCATGAGAATACTTTCATTTTCTTTTTCTCATTCAATTTGATATTGATGGAGTCAGCATCATCTCCATATCGGATCTTCAGCAGCCTATAGGCTTCAGTTCTCCTTACGGCGTCTTCAATGAAATTCGGAATCACACGGAAACTTTCATCTATCCAGGGATCTCTGTTGCCCATTTCTTTATAGAATGCTGCTTGTAGCTCCTTCATGTGCTCTGCAACAGATTCCTCTGCATACCGCTGCATTCTACTGTCGATGGTAGCGTAGATTTTCAGCCCATCCCCGTATAGATCGTAAGCACTTCCATCTGATTTGAGGTTCTCCTTGGTCCATTTTACAAGGTCGGCTTTTACAATTTCACGGAAATAGGTTGCCAATCCTTTGTTTTGGTTTGCTACACTATAATTCAACTCAATGGGTAAAGCCGATAAAGAATCAAATTCCTCCCTGGTCAGGTAATTGTTTCTCATCATCTGAGCAAGCACGGTATTTCTTCTCCTTAATGAATTATCAGGGTTGTATACAGGGCTGTAGTAAGAAGGAGCTTTGAAGAGACCTACCAGAACTGCTGATTCCTGAATGGCTAATTCTGCCGGTTTTTTATTGAAAAAAGTTTCGGAAGCGGTTTTGATTCCAAATGCGTTGGAGCCATAGTCTGAAGTATTGAGATAAAGTGTTAAGATTTCATTTTTGGTGTATGCTTTCTCCAATTGCGTTGCGACTATCCATTCTTTGGTCTTAATGATAAGCATGCGAAGTCCCGGTATAGAGCTGAGCAGGCCATTGTTGGAATCTGTCCTTGTTTTGAAGAGGTTTTTCGCTGTCTGTTGGCTAAGTGTGGAGCCACCGCCTGCATTTTGACCCAGCAAGATGGATTTGACAAATACGCGCACCATGGCTTGCATATCAATTCCGGAGTGGCTTTCAAACCGCACATCTTCTGTGGCAATAAGCGCATTGACCAAGTTTGGCGACAGCTCATCGTAATTTACAGGGCTTCGGTTTTCACGTATGTACCTACCCAATAATAATCCATCGGATGAATAGAGCTCAGAAGCAATTTGTGAATCGGGGTTTTCCAAAGCTTTAAAGTCTGGAAGTGATCCAAAAAGCCCAAGAAAATTAATACTGATCATCCAAACGAACAGGATGAAGCCAAAAATTCCCGCTATAAAGGCTATCCATAGATATTTTACGGTCTTGGACACCCAGCTAGAAGTTTGGGGATTTGCTTTTTTACTCATAGTTTACTTATAAGCGGACTTGAAAAAAGCCCTATATTCTTCTAAATTTTTACTCTTATGCAGTACCTGGAAGTTTTCAATGGAAATCACGAAAGCATTAGCTATCACTTCCTTTGGCAGGCCTTCTGAATTGAACTCCTTTTGAAATTTTCTATAATACTCTTTTGCTTTTTCAGCGTTTGAAAATGGGCTGATGATGTAAATCGCATTTTCCCTGTTCATATTCATCTCTCCCGTTCTTAGCTTTTCTTTAGAGAAGTTTTCATAATGAAAACTTTCCAAATCGGCCAAAAGGCTTTTGGCTGACTCCGCCTGCGCAGGCTCCATAGCTAATACAAAGATATGGGTAGTGGATTCACTGTATTTATATGGGGATTCCGCTAAATCTTCATCATCTTCTGATCCTTCCAATACACTGTTATCTATTTTGGTAGAATCTCCTTCCTCCAATTTTGGGGGATTAAGCTCTGCCAGCTCTGCTGCCGTTAACAAAGGTTTTAGCATATTCCTTGCCAAATCTACCAAATTTTCATCTTGGGTATTACGTATATAATTTTCCAGCCTCTCCCTGTACATTGCCCGACTTTGGGTCTTTCCTGTATTCATGATGTCCAGTAGTAGCAAGCGTTCCGTATTTCTGGTCAAGGGGTATTTTTCCAGTGCCGATTTGATGATACTTCTACTATTCTGATAATCCCCATCATAGTAAGCGTTATAGGCTAATTCATATTGTTTGGAGGATTCTACATACGCGAGATTTCCGGAGGCAGCATCTGGGTTGTTTACAGAAAATGTATATTGTGATTCAGGGAATTCCCTGTTTAGCCTACTGGTGTATTGCTGTGAATTACCTCCAAGATCTTTCTGAGCCAGATACAAGAGGTAATAGGCTTCAGGTTTTCTGGATGAATTGGGGTATTCCCGCACTAAAGTTTCGAGATTGTCAATACTTAAGGCAGTCTCTTTCAGATCAAAGTAGAGCAGTTTTCCCAGTTCAAAGTAGGATTCTTCCAACTCCAGATTTAATGTTTCCATCTGTTCTGGAGAACTAGGGATCCCGGAAAGTAGGTTTTCCAAGGTTGGTAATTGGTTTAGGAGACTTTGGATTTCGGTAGAATCCCCCGTTTTCGGTTCGGAAATAGTGGGATTCGAGCTTTGAAAACTCACTGCACTTCTTCTCCAGTTGTCTTGTAAGGGCCTGTTTCCCCAAGTTCGTCTAAATTCAATTGCCCCTTGCTGCATTGCAGCACTATTGTCAAAATAGAAAGTAGAGCCAGAACCTCTGTCATTGAAGGCCAGAAGATTGTCGAAAATGCTTGTGCTCTTTGGCTTTTGTTTTGCCTCAGCTTCACGGATGAGTCGCTCTTCCTCTGCCTCAATGTAGTTTTCTGCAATTAATTTTTGTTGATCAGGAGAAAGGCTGGCAAGGTTTAACAAGCTGTCATTGCCTTGAATTCTTTCTATATGAAAAACGTATTGGTCTAGGGATTCTTTCTGACTGGTGATTGCTAATGCAACAGGATCATTTTCACTGATGAATGTCAGTGCTGAATCTAAGTAATATTTAGTCGCACGGTAATCCTTAAAAACCTCAAGATTAATTTCTGCTAGCTTCTGGTATATATAGCCTTTTACCCTGGGATTGCTTCCCGGTTCTTTGGCTGCTTGATGCAGCAAATCAAGAGTGAGCTCTGTGTCACCTTGTTTTTCTTCAAAAAGTGCTTTTTCATAAATGACAACATCTTTCAGATCCCTGTTTTTTTGGTCTTCATAGAGGTCGTCATAGTATTTTCTTACTTTCTTGAGGTCTTTAGAGGCATTCAGTTCTGCCACTTGCTGAGCATATAACTGTGCGTAGAAGCTACGTTCATAAGGAGGATTTCCTGCCAGTGCTTTACCGTAATATTCATAGGCAAGGGCATCAAACCCTTCCCGTTGATACCGCTGGGCAAGTATAAAGTTGATCCGGGAAGTCTCTTTTTTGTCTTTGGAATATTCCAGTGCTTTATCCAAAGCTCCGATTACCCCACTTCTATCACCCCTTCTCTCGTAATAATAGGCCAGAGTCCTATACAACTCGTATCTGTTTTCTTTCGATATCTCGGTTTCTTTGGAAAAGTAGTCAATTGTAAAATTGGCGTTTTCGAACTCGCCCAAGTCAACGTAAAGCCGAAGTAAAGTAACCAGCGTTTGGTGTCTCAGATCTGGGTTTTTAGAATTAACATTGACATATTTGAAGGTGTTTTTGGCATCATCAAAATGGGACTGGTAGTAGTCGGCTTTCCCGAGTAAAAAATAGCTGTCATCTACCCAATTGCTGATTTTGTGCCACTCTATAGCTTTGGATGCCAATTCACGGGATGAGCTGAGTTTTTCCTCATTGGCTTGAATAGTAGCCGAATCAAACGGAATAAAAACCGGCAATACTTGAGTGTAGTCTTCTTTATAGTTCTGATAAACTTCCTCTTCTACCTCTTTCAATCTTACATCAGCTAGGTAGTACGCATTGTAATGTGCGGTAACATTGTGGAATGTTCTGTTTACAAAGGTGTTTCGCTCCGAAGAACACGATACGCAGAAAAGTAAAATGACTAATGCTAGTCTGGAAATTTTCCTCATGAGTTGTTTGGCCCAATTCAAGTAGCAAATTAGCTTTTTTGGTTTATTTAGTGAACGAATTCCAAGGTCTATTATTTGTATCACATAAAGCTATGGGCTTTTAACTCACAATTTTTAATAAATTAAAGCTTCCTCGCCAACCACCATGGATCCGAAACACAAAGATACCAAACCAAACAATACACCTGCCTATGTAAAATACATTGGGCTGTCTTTTCAGCTTTTCGGGATAATTGGTGCGGGGACCTGGCTGGGATGGTGGCTTCACCAGCGGAGTGGGCATAAGTTTCCAGTTTGGCTACTTGTAGGTTGTTTTCTCTCTATCGGAGTTGCTT
This sequence comes from uncultured Algoriphagus sp., assembly GCA_965651895.1. Lineage (GTDB taxonomy): Bacteria > Bacteroidota > Bacteroidia > Cytophagales > Cyclobacteriaceae > Algoriphagus. The sequence continues at coordinate 4,323 of CBFGUY010000028.1, forward strand.
TTTACCAACTTTGGATTTCCATGCGACAGGATAAGTAGTACGCAAAAGAAAATTTGGGGTAAATTTGCAGGAAAATATCTGCGAAATGCTAAAAGCAAACTATCATTTAAAATTTTTCCTGTTGACAGGAATATTTTGTTTACTGATACTTTTATTGGGATGGCTGCTGCCATCGATTATCCATGAGGATATTTGGATGATTTTGGCTTTTCTGGCGACAACCACCTATTTGGTGGGAATAATCAGCATTTGGCTGCTAAAAGGGTCATCAGAGAATCTGCTTCAGGTGAAATTATTAGGGATGGTCACGAGAATATTAGCCTCATTATCTTTTATAGCTATTATGGTTTTTACGGGCACAGAGAATATTCTTTTGTTTGTAGTGAATTTCTTTATTCTTTTTTTGTTCTATCTGGTTTTTGATATCTACGTGTTTCTGGCTAACTTGCGCCCGATTTCGAAGTAGCCCTCAAAAAAAGAGTAGATGACACGCAAATTTCTTTTCCTAAGTACTTTATTGTCAGTGTTTTTGCTGATGTTCTCCAGTCTGTCATTTGCAGCTGGAGCTGATTCTGAAGATGGAGGTGAAGATCCTACTGGGTTCATCATGCATCACATCAAGGACTCACATGAGTGGCATTTTTTCAATATTGGGCATACCCATGTGACTCTTTCCCTGCCGGTGATCGTGTATTCGGCGGATAGGGGACTAGAGATTTTTAATTCTTCCGACTTTCAAAATCCCGAGACACATGCCTTTGGAGAGGAATATGCTCATGAGGGTTATTTCATCGATTCCCACGATCATATGGGGAGAGTTGATGGAGCTTCCTTTACGGATTTATCGATTACCAAGAACGTTGCCATGATGTTTTTAGTGATTGCGGTAGTTTTGATTTTTACGCTTTCAGCAGCAGGGCACTATAAGAAGAACGGTGCGGTTGCACCAAAGGGTGCTGCGGCTTTTGTAGAGCCAATTGTCATCTTCGTTAGAGATGAGATAGCTCACAAGGCTATTGGCCCTAAGTACAAAAAATTTGTTCCTTACCTGCTTACACTTTTCTTCTTTATCTGGATAGGTAATTTAATCGGACTTTTGCCTGGTGCTGCTAACTTAACAGGAAACATAGCAGTGACGGCTACCCTTGCGGTATTGACCTTTATCATCGTAAATGTGAATGGAAATAAGGATTACTGGAAGCACGTGTTTATGACTCCTGGTGTACCTATTCCATTGTTGCTGGTAATTGTACCGGTAGAAATAATCGGTTTGTTTACTAAGCCGTTCGCATTGATGGTCCGGCTTTTTGTGGCGATCACTGCAGGGCACATTGTTATCTTGGCATTTATTGCCTTGGTATTCATCTTCCAGTCTTATTCTATAGGAGTGGTGAGTACCTTGATGGTGACCTTCATCAATATGATCGAATTATTGGTGGCGACTATACAGGCTTATGTATTTACTTTGTTTACAGCAATGTATATTGGTTCTGCGGTAGCAGAGCATGCCCATGATGAGGCGCATTAATTAGGAATTTCTTTGTTCAATTTATAAAAAAAAAAGTATGTTAACTTCAATCTTATTGTCAGCTGGAATGGCACTTATGGGTGCTGGTATCGGTGCAGGTATTGTTGCGATTGGCGCAGGACTTGGTATCGGTCGTATTGGTGGACAGGCTATGGAATCTATTGCTCGTCAGCCAGAAGCTGCTGGTAAAATCCAAACTGCTATGTTGATCATCGCAGCTTTGATCGAGGTGGTTTCCCTGTTTGCAGTGGTAGTTTGTCTACTTATTGCATTGAATGCAGGCGGAATCGCTTTCTAAGAACAAATGAATCGGGATTGGTCACTTTGGCCAATCCCTCTTTTTGAACAATAACGAAATTATATATACCTAATGGATCTGATTTTACCTAGTTCCGGACTGATCTTCTGGCAGTTGTTTGGCTTTTTGGCACTCTTGTTTATCCTAATCAAGTTTGCATGGAAGCCTATGCTAGCGGCAATAGAAGAGAGAGAAACCAGCATAGATAACGCATTGAAAGCAGCGGAAACTGCCAGAAATGAGATGGCAAATCTGAAGGCTGAAAATGAGAGACTTCTTGCAGAAGCCAGATTGGAAAGGGATATAATCCTCAAGAAAGCCCAGGATGCTTCTGTGAAAATGATCGATGATGCAAAAGAGGAAGCTGTAAAAGCCGGTGCATTGATGATCGAGAATGCCAAAGCTGTAATAGAAACTGAGAAGAAGGCAGCCTTGGCTGATGTTAAAAATCAGGTTGCAGTCCTTTCATTGGATATTACTGAGAAACTGTTGAGAAAGAATCTTTCTGATGATGAGTCTCAGAAGAATTTGGTAGATGGCTTCATCAAGGAACTTAAGCTAAACTAATACACCTCCATGTCAAACCAGAGAGTAGCATCCCGTTATGCCAAGTCGATCATGGAACTTTCTTTGGAAAAAGGAAGACTAGAGGAGGTGCACCAAGATTTTCAACGGCTGACTGCTTTGGCAGCTAGTAATCATGAACTGGCGCTGGTGCTTAAAAACCCTGTGGTCAGTTCTGAAAAGAAACTGAATGTGCTGAAGGCACTCTTTACTCAATCAGATCCTCTTACGATGACTTTCTTCGAGATTGTGTCCCGTAAGAACAGAGAAGAAATTCTTCTTGACGTAGCAAAGGAATTCGAAGCACAATATAATCTACACCATTCTATTCAAGTAGCTGAAGTAATCACTACTTTTCCTATTGATGACAAGCTTCGTAAGGAGTTTGGAGATGTAGTGAAGGAGATTTCCGGTAAGCAGACTGTACAGTTGGTAGAAAAAATAAATCCAGACCTAGTGGGAGGATATATTTTGACAGTAAATGACCGTCAGCTTGACGAGTCCTTGAGTAGCAAACTGAGACAGTTGAAAACTCAGTTTACCCAAAATCATTACGAAAGTAAAATCTAACAAAAAGCATTAATTAATATATCATGGCAGACGTAAGACCTGATGAAGTTTCGGCAATTTTAAGAGAACAACTCTCTGGCGCAAGAACCGAAGCTGAACTCGAAGAAGTGGGTACAGTCCTTCAAGTGGGGGATGGTGTAGCTCGTATCTATGGACTTTCTATGGCTCAGTCCGGTGAATTGCTAGAATTCGACAATGGTCTGAAAGCAATGGTACTTAACCTTGAGGAAGACAATGTCGGAGCTGTAATTTTCGGTGATTCCAAATCTGTAAAAGAGGGAGATACTGTAAAAAGAACAAAAAGGATTGCTTCCATCCAAGCGGGTGAGGGAATGCTTGGCCGTGTAGTGGATACCTTGGGTAATCCTATTGACGGTAAAGGCCCAATCGCGGGTGACTTGTACGAAATGCCTTTGGAGCGTAAAGCCCCTGGTGTAATCTACCGTCAGCCGGTAACAGAACCTCTTCAGACAGGTATCAAGTCTATTGATGCCATGATTCCAATCGGTAGAGGGCAAAGAGAACTAGTGATCGGTGACCGTCAGACAGGTAAGACTGCGGTAGTTATCGATGCTATCCTGAACCAAAAAGAATTTTACGATAAAGGTGAGCCGGTTTTCTGTATCTACGTAGCAATCGGGCAGAAGGCTTCTACCGTTGCTGGTGTAGTTGCAGCGTTGGAAAAAGGCGGGGCACTTCCTTATACAGTAATAGTTGCTGCTCCTGCTTCTGATCCTGCTCCTATGCAGTTCTTTGCTCCATTTACTGGTGCATCGATCGGTGAGTTTTTCAGAGATACAGGTCGTCCTGCCTTGGTTGTTTATGATGATCTTTCTAAGCAAGCAGTAGCTTACCGGGAAGTATCTCTTCTACTGAGAAGACCTCCGGGACGTGAAGCATATCCAGGTGACGTATTCTACCTTCACTCAAGATTGCTTGAGAGAGCTGCCAAAATCAATAAGTCTGACAAGATCGCTCAGGAAATGAACGATTTGCCGGATTCTATCAAGCATTTGGTAAAAGGCGGCGGGTCTTTGACCGCACTTCCGATTATCGAAACTCAAGCTGGTGACGTTTCTGCCTATATCCCGACTAACGTGATTTCTATCACCGATGGTCAGATTTTCTTGGAAACCAACCTTTTCAACTCCGGTATCCGTCCTGCGATCAACGTAGGTATCTCAGTATCCAGAGTAGGTGGTAATGCGCAGATCAAATCGATGAAGAAAATTGCCGGTACCTTGAAATTGGATCAGGCGGCTTTCCGTGAATTGGAAGCATTCTCCAAGTTTGGATCTGATCTGGATGCAACTACCAAGCGTACAATCGAAAGAGGTAGAAGAAACCAGGAGATCTTGAAGCAAGCTCAGTACTCTCCAGTGTCTGTAGCGCATCAGGTAGCGATCATATATGCTTCTACTAAAGGCCTGATGGATACTGTTCCTGTAGAGAAAGCAAGAGCATTTGAGAAGGAATTCTACACTCTTCTGGATACTTCTTATCCTGAAGCACTTCAATTCATACTGAAAGGTGATGTAGATGGAGCCGGTAAAGTTCTATCTAAGGCAGCTGCGGAATTAGCTCCTAAGTTCTCTAAATAATTGATTGAAATCCCGGAAGGCGAAAGTCTTCCGGCTATTTATACCCTAGCACAAAGCAAGCAAGATGGCTAACCTTAAGGAAGTAAAGGAACGGATAACCTCAGTAGTTTCTACCCAGCAGATTACTAAGGCCATGAAAATGGTGTCCGCCGCCAAACTCAGAAGAGCACAGGACAAAATCGTGCAGATGCGTCCTTACTCTCAGAAGTTGACCCAAATCCTGAACAACGTATCAGCTGCTTCTGAAGGAGCAGCAGATATAGTTTATGCTGAAAAGCGTGAAGTAAAGAATGTATTGATCATTCCTGTCACTTCGGACAAAGGACTTTGTGGTGCTTTCAATTCCAATATTATCAAGGCTGTAAACCTTGCCGTAGCCACCCATTTCTTGGGCAAAAATGTCACCATACTTCCTATAGGAAAGAAAGCTTTTGAAGCATTCAAAAAACGTGACTTTAGGATGGTTTCTGATTATTATCAATTGTTTCAGGATCTGAATTTTGAGAATGCCAGAAGCGCTGCAGAATATGCCATGAACTCCTTTGTTGCAGGAGAATATGACCAGGTTGCACTGGTTTTTAATGAATTTAAAAACGTGGCTACTCAGGAAGTTATTGTGGAGCAGTTTTTGCCAATGGCAAAAGAAGATTCTAGCGAGGAAAAAACTGCAGAGACTGACTACATCCTAGAACCTTCCCGTGCTTATATCATCGAAGAGCTGGTGCCTACTTCTTTGAAGATCCAGTTTTATAAAGCAATCTTAGAAAGCAATGCATCTGAGCATGGCGCCAGGATGACTGCCATGGATAAGGCTACTGAGAATGCCGGTGAGTTGCTGAAAGAACTACGACTGATGTACAACAGAACCCGTCAGGCGGCTATTACCAATGAAATTCTTGAAATTGTCTCCGGTGCAAACGCACTTGAGGGTAAGTAATAAACGATAGACCTACTTCCAAACCACAGCTCGCAAGGGTTGTGGTTTTTTTATTTTTAACCTCAAAGCATACGAAGAAGCCACGCAGGTACCCGTAGATCTTTGTGGACAGTTTTTGCACCCAAGTAGTTATCCTGCTTCTTCAGAAGCAGGATCCATATCTTAGCTATCTTGGTGTCAGCAATATACCCGGATCTTAGGGGATTTGTGGTGTTAGCAATAGAGAGGAGGGGGAAAGTTCGACACCCTTCGCGGTCGTAGGAGGGCATGCATGTGATCATTTTATCCATGGGTTATCACCCATGGTTATTGAGAGGTTTGACCACTTCGTGGTCGGTATTTCCAAGAATTGAGCATTTGATTTTACAATCTTTAAATTAATGATCCTAAAGGAATCTAACTTTTCCATAACCACGGGTGAACCTGTGGACAAACCAAATCTTGCTGGAAACGGTAACCCCGAAGCGATTTCGGGAGGGTTGAACTATTTAGATGAAATATCAAATTTCAAAAATAGAAAAGAGGTTGTCTCAAAAGTCAATTCAAGAGCCTGAGATTTGGCTGTAAGAAAATTGGCTAAGATACCGACCCGAATAAAACAGAGGCTGTCACTAGTTATGAGACAGCCTCTTAGTCCAACACTGGTTCTACTCCTAGAGCGAGTTGGAAAATGGCAATACCCTCCAAGTTTCAAATACCTAAAGCGTTTTACGTCGGACACCCGACACCTAATATCAAACTTCTACAACCTAATCGCCCGGGCGATCACACTAGCCATGATTCCCAATCCTTCGGTATTCGGATGTACTCCATCAGGAAGCAATTCTGTTTTATTCATTAGTGGAGTGTAGAGATCAATTAGTTCGGAGCCGGAATCTCTGGCGATATCCATGATCATCATGCGCTGCTCATTGTTCATCACTTCAGGAGTGATTCCAAAGTTCTCACGGGTTACCGGCACCGGCATGATTACATAGACTTTGCCATCCGCAGGCATGGTTTTCTTGAATTCCGCGATCATATCCAGGTAATCCTGTCTGAATTCTGAAGCATACTGCCAGTTCTGGGGCTTGGAGTCATTGGTGCCCAGCATAATCACCAGAATATCCGCACCGAAGTCTTTGACCTGCTGGAACTGTGGCTCATTCCAATACGGATAATCTCCTTTGCGGAGCAGCGTTCTCCCGCTTACACCGAAATTGACTACTTCATAAGCATCACCAAGTAGTGCCTGCATCTGCAGCGGGTAACTGTCCGGATTGTCCCTGCCCGGCCCTTGGGTAATGCTGTTGCCTACGCAGGCGATTTTGATAGGAGATTGAGCCATAGAAACACTTGCGAAAGCAAGAAGAGCGGCTAAAAGTAAGTTCAGTTTTTTCATTATTGAGAATTTGGTTTTAGGTTTATCAATTTGAGAACTGGCCGTTAAAATACCAATTATACCTAACATCTGAGTACCATCTAGGCGTTTTTACCTATTCCAACTATCTTTAATCCATGCATTTTCTATTTAAAACCTACCTTCGCATCTCATGGCTTTCTTTCGACGTAGTCTTCGGGGCTATGGCTGGGATGCTTTTTTTTACGAGGACACTTCGGGTTGAGCTGGACTGGCAGGAATATGCCTTACTCGGAATGGCTGTGTGGTGTATTTATACTGCCGATCATCTGATGGATGCAAGAAAGTTGGCATCTGATCATAGTAAAGGGCGACATCACTTTCATCTTATCTATCGGAAACCGTTACTAGTGGTTCTGGGTATAGTTGGAGTCGCTGGGTTGGTTTGGGCAATAGTATTTTTTGGATTAAGCTGGGAGTTGCTTGTCGGAGCTGGGTTGGGAGTGCTTATTCTAGTAATTATGCTAGCCATAAGGAAGTTTGGAGCGGGGCAAGTTCAGTTGAAGGAACTGAGCTCAGCGATTTTCTATGTGATTGGAATCTCTTGGCTACCTTGGTATGAAACGCCCGAAATAGATTATACCTGGACAGCTTTGGGGCTTACAGTCCTTTATATGGGGTTGGCCTACTTGAACCTGATTATGCTATCATGCTTAGATTATGAATCGGACAAGCAAGCTGGATTTGCATCAATAGGCACCCATATGCCCCAAGAAAGACTTGTCGTACGAATACGCCAATTATCAGTTATTCTGATCATGGCCGCTTTCTTGGGACTCCTATTAGTAAATTCTTTTTATAGGATTTCCCTAAGTCTAGTGCTGATCATGTTGCTGATACACTACCTGAACTTTTTCAAATTGGCCTTAAATCCTGAACAGATCAGAATGCGAATGGAAATCGCATTTCTGATCCCTGCGATTTTGCTTATTCTCTAGACGAATGCACTGTGACCGGTAATGGCACGGCCAACGATCAGTGAGTTGATTTCCTTGGTGCCTTCATAGCTATAGACTGCCTCTGCATCTGCGACAAATCTGGCAATGTCATGGCGCAGCAAAATGCCATTTCCTCCAAAGAGTTCTCTCGAATGGTCCACAATTGACCGCATTCTGAGCGTGCAGAATACCTTGGCCAAAGAGGCATGCTCATCTTTCAGTAAGTCACTGTCCTGCATCTCCGAAAGGCGGAAAACCATAGTCTGCATAGCTGTCAAGTCACCAAGCATAGTGACTAAAAGATCCTGGACAAGCTGGAAAGATGCAATTGGTCTTCCGAATTGCTTACGTTCATTGGTGTAAGCCAATGCCAGTTCGTATGCTCCCCTTGAACATCCTACCGCCTGCCAAGCTACACCCGCTCTTGTCATCCGGAGTACTTTCGAAGTATCTTTAAAAGAATTGGCTTCCTGCAGTCTATCCGACTCCGGTATTTCGCAATTAGTCAACGTAATAAGGGCATTTTGAACTATTCTCAACGCCATCTTATCTTCCAGTTTTTCTGCCTTAAAGCCGGGATTTTCTTTTCTCACGATAAAACCCTTCACCTGCTGATCATCCAAGTCCCTGGCCCAGATAATCGTCATATCTGAAAACGTAGCATTTCCAATCCATTTTTTCTGGCCGTTGAGAACCCAAGTGTCTCCTTCCCGCTTGCAGGTAGTGGTCAATCCTCCGGCTACACCTGATCCCACTTCAGGTTCTGTCAAGCCAAATGCCCCGATTTTCTCGAGCTTCTGCATAGGTGGAAGCCACTCCAGTTTCTGTTCTTCTGATCCACATAGATATATAGAGCCCATCGCCAGTCCACTTTGAACGCCAAAGAATGTAGAGACTGAAGTGTCTATTCTTGCCATTTCCATGGCTATAAATCCCTCCAGCAAAGCAGAGTGGCCTGGGCAGCCGTAGCCTTGATAGGTGAGTCCTGCAATATCCAGTTCGGCCATTTTCGGAATGATCTGCATTGGGAATTCTCCCCTGTTCCAGTAATCGTTCGCAATGGGCTTGATCTCCCGCTCCATAAACTCCCTCACTCTTAGCTGAATCTCCCGCTCATGATGGGGAAGGGTTTTTCCCAGCTCATAGAAATCTCCATTGATAGGGGGGATTACTTTGGGTTTGCTGCCTCCTTTGAGCATTCCCATCATTTTAGAAAGGTCTTCTTCGCTCATTTGGGAAACCAGCCCGACCATTTTTGAGAGATCTACTTTCTGGGAAAGTTTAGAGATTTGATCGAGATCGACACTGGATAAAAGTTGGCGGAGTCCGCCGATGGTTTTAAATAGATTCTTCATAAAAAGGTATTTTGGGGATTAGTTCATTCCTTTAAACTAGTGAAAGATCGGTATAGTTTACTTGCCCCCTGGTATTCTTCTTTGGTGAAGCTCATTTTTGGTGGAAAGCTAAGGAAGTCAAAACTGTGTTTATTAGAGAACACAGCATCCAAGAACGTATTGATTGTCGGGGGAGGGGACGGGCTGGATTACACTGAAATCGCACCTGATATTTCCGGGGAATATTGGGAGCTTTCCGCAAGTATGCTGAAGAAAGCAAAGGAAAATCTCCAATTGAGTCAACTGGATTTTCATCTCGGGAATTTCAAGGCTGGAAAAAAGTTTGATGAGGTTTGGCTTCATTTTGTATTGGATACCATGCCTGATCAAGCAATTGAATCCCTTTTAGAAGAGATCAGGCTTGCGGTAGAAGGTGATGGAAGAATAGTGCTTGCAGATTTTTTTCAGCCTGTAATTAGGTCTCAATTGATAATAAATCAAGTTATGATCAGTTTCTTCAGATTGGTCGCAGGGCATCAGCGCAAAGATCTTCCAGAATACCAGAAGTTTTTATCCAAAAATGGTTTTCTGAAAACAGAAGAGAGGGTTTTTATGGGAGGCTGGGTGAAAACCCAGGTCTGGCGATCAAAGTGAACTGTCTTCCAGTCTGTTTCTGAATTCCTCGGGAGTATATCCTGTTTTTTTCTTGAAAAGCCGGCTAAAATAGGATGCGTCATCGAATTCCAGCGAATAGGCAATTTCGGAAATATTGAGTTCAGAATGGGTCAAGAGCCGCTGGGCTTCCAAAATCACTCTGTCCAGAATAAGCTGGGAGCTGGTTTTGGAGACAGTGTTTTTACAGATTGTGTTGAGTTGTTTCATACTGATGTTCATCTGATCCGCATAGAAGCTCACCTCCCGATGTTTTTTGAAGTTTGTGTCAATCAAAAGTTCTAATTCCTGAAATTGATTGTAGATCAGTTTTTCTTCTTTGGAAAGGGCAACTTTGCTGCCCATAAATCGATGCAGGAATATGAGAAGGGTGTCAATATAATTTCTTATGAGATCTTTTGTGAAGAAGGTAGGATGACTGGTTTCCAATTCAATTTTCTCAAACAAAGCAATGATCTCCTTTGCTTGATCTGAATCAATTTCCAGTCTGGGAAACTCTAAACTAGAAATGAAAAGGGAGTAATCGTTCAGCCTTTTTCGAGAAAATATAGCTGTGTAAAAGTCTGCGCTAAAGAATAGGATATGACCATCGGATTCAGCCGAAAGTTCCCAAGAATGAACCTGTCCGGGGCTTAAGAAAAACACTGAACCCGGCCCAACAGTGAAGGTTGTAAAATCTATGGTATGGCTTCCTCCCCCTTTGGTAAAAACCACAATGATATAAAAATCATGCTTGTGGGGCTTTTGGATAAACTGATGTTTGGCCAGATGATTTCTCAGCCCGGAATAGTAGAAATGAGAGGAATCCAGTCTGTCAGACTCGAAATCGGGAATGTGAAATATAGGAAGGGGGCTTTTGGGCATAGTTGGATATCTTCAATAGTAAAGATAGTTCAAATATGCCCACTTCAGAAATGCATTGAAATCACGCTGAGCTGGGCAGATCCTCGTCTTTATACCTGACAAAGATTGAAATCCAGATAGATCTGCTAACCCGATAAATAAAAGGTAAGAAGATCAGCACAGTAAGACCAAGTATTGCTAGAAGAAGCTTGAGAGAATAATCCGGATAAATGACAGACAAAGCCACCCATGCCGCAATGAATAGAGCGGTGTTGATCCCATAGCTGATGAACATAGCACCGAAATAATAGCCAGGCTCGGGTTCAAATGACTGTCCGCAATGTGAGCAGTTTTTATTCATGACAGAAAACTGGGTGGGGTTTAGTAATTTGCCTCGTAAGAACATGTCCCCCTGGTGACATCGGGGACACTTACATTGATAAATACTTTTCAGAGTGGAGATTCTCATAGTCTTTAAGTTTTGACAAAAGTATGAGGTTGAAATTTGATTCAACTGGATAAAAACTACCTATGTGAGGACTTTTCGGACGTTACGGAGCGGACTTCTTGATGATTTTCATGACCATCTCATCAAAGTATTTTCCGTTTCCAGGCCCATACCAGTTCATCTCCCGCACTTCATGATAGTCTTCGTCGTAGAGTTCATCAGGGGTGATATAGCCGATGTAGCCGCCGTTGAACGTAGTGACGATCAGGTTCAAGCCTTTGCTTTGCGCCAGCTTTTCCCACTTCTCATAGAAAACTCCCGAGAGCTCCCCGCTGGAAGCGATCATTAATGTGTTGCCAATCTGCGTGATATCAAAGTGTGCATTAGTGTTTCCAAGGAGGTAATTGAAAAGCCAAGGTCGGAGGCGAAGGTTATCCGTAACTCTTAGATGTGGCTCCCGCAATGAAATCGGCAAGTAGCCTGTTTTGATCCCATGATTTTTTACAGTTGCGAAATACGTCATCCGAAGATTCAGTGTAGAATCCAGTTGATGAGCATATAGTTCTACCATCTCAGGAGTATTCCCTGGTCGTAATGGTCTATGACTCCCCACTGCCCCTGCTGCGAACATTGCAAAATCAAAACCCCCAACTTCCAGATTTTTGGTGAGATAAAAAGGGTAGTCTCCTGATAAGCCCATAAACTTAGTGCTCATGGTAGTAGCATGAGCGGAGTAGGTTAGAAAAGTGGCTTTTTGGCCGGATTTCTTGGTGAAAATTAGCTGCCGGACAAAGGGATCAGTCGACCCATCTTTCACAAATCTATTGGCAACGAGAGCTCCTGCATCCGCTTTACGATAGGTAATGGAAACAGTGTCTTGAGAAGTTATTGAATGTTGCAATGCGGAAAGACTACGCGAAACCATCAGATCTACTATTTCTTGGTCGTAGCCTCCGAATGCCATTTCTCCCATGGGGCCTGGCATGTAGCCACCCATTCCCGAATGCGTGTGTGTAGCGGTGAAAATCATCTGATCAATCGGAAGTTTTGCTTCGCTTATTCCATTTTGTATTTGCTCTGCAAGATTCGGATGAACGATTAGCAACTCATAATTAAGCCAAGCAACACGTGTTTTTCCATTGGAAATGGTCAACGCTTTGACATAGCTACTGTCTTGTACAAACTCATATTTTCCACGGGGAGCATAGCCGACTAGATCTGCGGGTTCGGCAGGAGTCATATTCACACTAGACCAGCCAGCGAGCCAAGTTTCGCCTTGGGAGTTAGAAAAAGTGCTTTGATCCAATCGCTTTAAAGTCTCTGTATAGAATCCCTGATCCTCAATCGGCGAGCGATCTACTTTAGTCAAAGTGATCAATCCGATTGCCACCAAAACAACAAAAGTCCAGCTTAGGACTTTTGTTGTTTTTAGTAATATGCTTTTCCCTTTCAGTGCCATTTAAATATGGATATCCACAATTGTATTAGATAAAGGCAAAAAGTGACTTAATAAATGGTAAACACTAGCTTTGCCGGTACTTCGGTCACCCGATATTTATCGGGGTGTCATCCCGCCTGTCGTCGGACAGGGGTCTTCCCACCAGCTAAGCAAAGAAAATACTGTTACTGGCATCATTTCGGTTGATCAGATTAATATTAATTAATATTCAAAAGTCCCGTGAGGACTGGTAATCGTTACTTTTTTCCCTTGATGCGGCTCAACTCTACCGATGATCTGAGCTTCTACCCCATAAGATTCGGCGATGTCGATAATCTCTTCAGCATAGCGCTCATCAAGATAAACCTCCATTCTATGTCCCATGTTGAAGACCTTGTACATCTCTTTCCAATCGGTTCCACTTTCTTCCTGGATGATTTGGAAAAGGGGAGGCGTTTCAAAAAGATTGTCTTTGATCACATGCACATCGTCCACAAAGTGAAGGACTTTTGTCTGGGCCCCACCGCTGCAGTGAACCAACCCATGAATCCTAGGTCTCATGTAATTCAGTACATCCACCATGATAGGCGCATAGGTTCTGGTAGGGGAAAGAACCAGTTTACCAATATTTACCGGAGCTCCTGGGGCTGGATCCGTCAGATTGTATTTTCCTGAGTAAACGAGATCTTCAGGTACAGAAGGATCAAAGCTCTCAGGGTATTTTGTTTTCAATACTTTGCTGAACACATCATGTCGGGCAGATGTCAGTCCGTTGCTTCCCATTCCACCGTTGTATGCCGTCTCATATTTCGCCTGACCAAATGAGGCCAAGCCTACGATCACATCACCTCCCTGAATCTGATCATTGGAGATCACCTCATCACGGCGCATTCTACAGGTGACGGTGCTATCCACGATGATTGTACGGACCAAGTCTCCCACATCAGCAGTTTCTCCGCCCGTAAGCACGGCATTGACGCCATTGTCACGAAGCATCTGAAGAACTTCTTCCGTGCTTTCGATGATTGCGGAGATCACTTCGCCCGGGATAAGGTTTTTGTTTCTGCCGATGGTAGAGGATACGAGGATGTTATTGATAGCACCCACACAGAGCAGATCATCTGTATTCATGATGATCGCATCCTGTGCGATACCTTTCCACACACTCAGATCGCCAGTCTCTTTCCAGTAGGAGTAAGCCAAGGATGATTTGGTGCCGGCACCGTCTGCATGCATGATATTACAGAAGTCTGGATCGTTGCCCAGTGTGTCTTCCACGATCTTACAGAATGCCTTCGGATAAAGTCCTTTGTCAAGGTTAGAAATGGCCTGATGCACATCTTCTTTGGAGGCGGAAACTCCGCGCTGCATGTATCGCTCGTTCATGGGGGCAAAGTTAACAGGTTCTCTGCAAATTGGATGAATAAGGAGGGTAAAGTTGAATCGGCAGCTGAGGAGAATGAATTCAACCGCAAAGGACACGGAGGTTTTCGCAGAGAACGCAATTGAATAGAATCCGAGAATTCGGTTCAAGTTGAGATTAGTTCAAGTCTCATGACCTACCTGACCGGTAGGAAGGCTTGGACTTAATTTATCGCAATCTTCAGACTGCTTTATGTTTTGAACATAAAAGTCCAGCTTCTGGAGAAGCTGGACAACCATGTTCTCCGTGTAAAACTCTGCGCTCCTCGCGGTTAAAAAGACGCTTATGGAGTAGTGCCAGCATGCTCCAAGACCATTGCTTTTACGCATTCTACCCAAGTGTCCTCAGAATTCAAACTGGGAACCAAGTCCCATTCTTCTCCGCCAGCTTCCAGGAATTTATCCCGGTATTCTCCTGCTACTTCCACGGTGGTTTCCAGACAGTCGGCTACAAAAGCAGGGGAAAAGGCAAGTACTTTCTTCACTCCCTGAGCCGCCAATTCATCAATCACTTCATCGGTATAGGGCTTCACCCAAGGATCTTTCCCAAGCCTTGACTGGAAGCAGTTTACCGCTTTATCCTCTGGGATACCCAGCTTTTCACAGATCAAACGTGTAGTTTGAAAGCATTGTGCCCGATAACAATAGTGGTTTTTAGCTCCATATTTATTGCAGCAAGCACCTAGTTGGCAATAGCCATCCACCGAGCCTTTTAAAATCTGACGTTCGGGGAGGCCGTGGTATGAGAAAAGGATTTTATCGTATGCTTTTAGGTCCAACATAGCCCGTCCTCTTTCTGCCCAGGCTTCCACAAACAAGGGGTGCTCTATGAAATTACTGATAAATGAAATATCCGGAATGATCTGCCAACCTCTTGCAATCTCCATCACCTTGTCCTGTACTGAGCCCGTGGAGGCCGAAGCGTATTGAGGGAATAGCGGAAGTACAATGATTTTAGTCACATGGGCTTTTCGCAGTTCTTCCAACCCAGCTTCTATGGAAGGGGTCTGATAGCGCATCGCAATAGCTACCTTGTATTGCTTGGAGTCGAGTTTTTTGACCAGTTTATCTCTAAGATCTTCTGTATGAAAAAGTAATGGGGAACCACGGTCTGTCCAGAGCTTACGGTATTCATGCGCTGATTTTGGGGCGCGAAAAGGGGCGATGATAAGGTTGATCAGCAGCCATCTATTGATATAAGGGATATCTATGACACGGCCATCCATTAGGAACTCGCGAAGGTATTTTCTTACATCTCCGGTGGAGGTGCTGTCTGGAGTTCCCAGATTCACTAGCAAAATGCCGGTTTTTCCGGTTTTAGTCATGAGTGCTTTGTTGTAAGGATTTCCTATTGAGAACCCAAAAGTAGCGTTTTGGTTCTGTTTTTCTCCATCGAAAAGACCAAATCCTCATTGAAAGTTTCAACCAAAAAAAAGCCCGGCATCCACCGGGCTTTTTTTAAATACCTCAATATGCATCTCAGGTGTCCTCAGAGATCAGCTTATCTACTTTTTGTTTTACTTCAGGATTGATGTTGTAAGCCATAAATATTGCTTCAAACTTTTCCGGGGACATCTTGTTATCGTCGATTACTTTCTCGATTTCCCCTTGGAGGTTTTCCTGTAGTTTCATGATCTTTTGACCTGCAGCATTGAATTTCTCCAATTCTTTTGGGTCTTGGGTCACCTCTTGCAATTTGCCGCCCTGCTGTGCCTGGGCTAGCTCTTGGAACCTTGGTACTTCCATACCTTCTTTTTCAATAGTACTGACCATGTCAGTTTGGATATCCTCTTGCAGAGGCATGATCTCTTTATTGATCTTTACAAATGTTTCTATCTCCTCATCCGAGAAATCTTCCTGAGTTCCCTGCTGTACATTTGGAGGAAGTGTTTGCTGCTGTGCTACTGCAATATTGGCCATTACAAAAGCAGCCATGAATGCAAATGAGAATAGTTTTAATGTTTTTAGCTTGTTCATTGTGGTTGTTGATTTGGTTTCTTTAGTGCTAACCTAACAAGCCAATGAACACTCTCCCAATTTAAATCCTATTAATTCTTGTTTTTAACCTGTTTTAACAGGTGTGTTGGATGATTCTATCCAGTATTGTAAGTATTCAAGGAATTATTTTAAAGGCTTTTGGGTATGTTGTCTTTGAGTGCCCATTTCATAAGTGGGCCACTTGTCATGGAGGTCACGAGTGCCATGACCACCAAGGCCACAAAGAGCTTTTCGTCTATCAGTCCATTTTCCAAGGCTATAATACCCAGGATGATTTCCATAGCTCCCCGGGCATTCATCCCAAATCCTACCGCAAGAGCATCCTTAAACTTATATCCCGATCTATAGGCACCAAACCCACTCCCGACAATCTTTCCGGCAAATGAGATAGCCAGAATGGCCAGTATTAGGAGAATATCGAAATTGGCAGCAAAGTCAATTTTAAGACCAATTGACACAAAGAACAGCGGGGCAAAGATGTTGTTGATAAACTGGTGAATGATTTCTTTGGCTTTTTCCGATAGATGATCCGAGTCTCCCAGTGCCACACCGAAAATAAAAGCACCAAATATCGCATGAATACCCAACCATTCTGTAAAAGCCGCTGCCAGGAAGCAAAAGGCCATAGAAAGGGATAAAAGCCCTCCAGGCCAGGCAAGTTTTTTATTGATCCAAGGCAAAACCCGGTTAATCAATGCCTTACCCAAGGTGAGCATAAATGCCGTAAAGAGCAATGTGATTCCTATGGTATTGAAAAGAGAAAGATTGGCAGTTTGCCCCATAAAGGATAGAATAACCGAGAAAATCAGCCAGCCAATAATATCGTTCACCATGGCTCCGGCGACAATCACCATTCCCATTTTGGTCTTGAACAGGTTCATGTCCATGAGTATCCTTACCACTACCGGAAGTGCGGTAATCGACATGGCGGTTCCCATAAATAGAGAGAATAGCAATCGATTACCTTCTCCCAATCCGAAAAACTGGGAAAAGAAGTAAGGGAATATAAATCCTAAAATAAATGGTATGACCAATCCCAATAAGCTTATGACCACAGCGGATTTTCCTTGGGACCACACCAGATGGAGTTCCACCTCCAATCCTGCCACAAACAGCAACAATATCACGGCCATTTGGACAATACCGTCCAAAGCAAGATTTGAGGCGGGATTACTCTGAAACAAAAACTCGAAGACCTCCGGGCCAAAATGGCCAAGTATAGTCGGCCCTAAAATCACTCCTGCCAGAATTTCACCAACCACCGAGGGTTGATTAAACTTCTGGGCTATTTCAGCAAATACCCTGGCCAACAGCAGCATGCTGGCAAGCTGAAGGAGCAAATTGATGACATCCTTGTGCGCTAAGCTTTCCATGCTTTATTTAATTATGAGGAGGTTACAAGGAAGTTCTGTCAGGACTTCTTCAAGATCATGAGGGAACAGCCTGTCTATGAATGTGTGGCTATCCGAATTGCCCATAATCAACAAGTCGGCATTGATTGATTCACAATATCTGACTAGTTCCACAGCCCATTTACCAGCAGTGACTTTTATGTTTATCCTCAGTCCGGTTTGATCCAGCCCATTTAATATTTCCTGAACGTATTTGATTTCTTCCTGAACAAGTTTTCTTCTCGTATTGGATATTTCGTCTTCAGAGCCTTCTGAAGCGGTGGCCATCCTTAGTCCATAGAGTTTTATTTCATTGAGGATATGAACGAGGGAGGCTTGTTCTTTCTGGCAGAATTTCAGCCCGTGTTCTATTACTTTTGGAGTTACTTCTAGCTGTGTGCCATTGATTACGACCTTAGAAAATTTCTTTGGTGTTACCTGAGGATTGATCAGTGTCAGAACCGAGCATGGAGATTTACGGATGACTTTTCTCCCTACAGAACCCATGTAATAGGTCAGCATCTTCTCCCGCTTCAGTGCGCCTGCCACCAATAAATCAGCGTCTTCTTCCCTGCAGGCCTGTACGATCATTTTGACTGGTTTTCCTTCCTTCCAGATGAGTTTGGTTTTTAGTTTATCCAAACCGGCGTTCACGATGATTTCATCAAGTTTCATTTCCAGCTCTTCAGTCTTTTTTCCTATATGAATTAGGATCAACTCAGAGCCAAAAAGTTGGACAAGTCGCTTGGTTTCAGAAATCAGGGCTTCCATCCTAGGGGAAAAAGCTATGGCTAGTGCTACTTTATTATACATATTGAAAAGGTAATGCTGTTAAATAAGCGAATTTTCCCCATCTGTCCAACATCTCTTTCGATTCCCCGCTTATCCTGATCAATTTCCATTCACCTGTTTTTTGATCAATCCTGAAAAGGAAAGCTCAGATTCTCCCTTTTTTTGGTAAAATTTAGATGTCGGTTTCCTATAATCGATACATCAGAAATTAAAACCCAGGAGATTTATGAAATCGAGCATGAAGGAGATCAAAACACAGAGCGATGATTATCAAGCGAGATTCCATGTGACCTTTGAAAGACAAATTACAAACACATGAAAAGAAAATTACTCAGTTGGTTCCTGATAGGAGGGATAGGGGCTTCAATGCCTGCATTTGCGCAGTCGGATTATCCCACCCTTCAGCAGCTCAACCAGCGTCTGCAGCAAGTAGCCTCTCATGGTTCAGCAGAACTTACCTCACTTACCAAGACAGAAGGTGGAAAAGATATATGGGTGCTGAAAGTAGGCAGCGGAAAGCTGGACGAAAAACCCGCAATAGCGGTGGTAGGCGGAGTGGAAGGCTATGAGGTTTTAAGCGTTGAACTTGCCGTTCAGTTTGCCGAAAAGCTAGTAGCAGACCATACGGATGCACTAGAGGCAAGTACTTTTTACATTTTCCCCAATATGTCACCAGATGCATATGAGCAATATCATGCTGCGCTGAAATATGAGCGGAGAGGAAATGCTGTCTCTATAGACCATGATCGTGACGGCAGGCCTGGAGGAAGTGGCTATACAGATCTGAATGGAGACGGATTCATCACCATGATGCGGATAGAGGATCCTATGGGGGATTATATCCTATCGAAGGAGGATGAGAGAGTGCTTGTGAAAGCCGACAAATCGAAAGGTGAAGCAGGAAAATATTTGCTATATAAGGAATCCAAAGATGATGACAAGGACGGGGAATTTGCAGAAGATCTGAAAGAAGGAATTGCCTTCAATAAATCTTTGACCTATAAATTCCCGGTTTTTGAGCCGTTGGCCGGTGATATGCCAGTGACACAGAAGGAGTCTAGAGCTATGCTGGATTACCTTTTTGAGCAGTGGAATATTTTTGCCTTTGTTACATTTTCTCCTGCCAACAATCTATCCGCACCGCTTAAGTACAGCGCAGGTAATGCAGGCAAGCGGGTGGTAACATCCATTTTGGAGAAAGACCAAACTATCAATGCGATGGTTTCTGAAGTTTATAATGAGACAGTGGACCAAAAAGCCTATCAGCAAGATAATCAAGGTACTGACGGTGATTTCTTTCAGTGGGCATATTTCCATTTTGCCAGGCTGAGCTTCAGTACTCCGGGTTATTGGATTCCTGAATACAAGGATTCGACAGGAAAGGGAAAGTCAACTGCTGAAGCCAATTTTCTAGCTTGGTCGGATTCACTTGGGAGAAACGATGTATTTGTCCCATGGAATGAGGTTCAGCATCCTGACTTTCCTGGAAGAAAGGTGGAAGTAGGCGGGATCAAGCCTTTTGTGATGACTAATCCTCCTTTTGAAAAAGTGGATGAGATCGCTGATCAGCATACTGAGTTTATCCTAAAGCTGGCGGCGATGCAGCCAAAGCTAGAGCTTCATAATCTAAAGACAGAGTCCCTGGGCAATGGACTGACCCGGATCACGTTGGATTTATTTAATAATTCCCCCATTCCTACGCATTCGGAGATGGGAGAAAGATCCAGATGGCTTCGAAAAATCAGAATAGATATAGATGCTGATTCTGAGAGCATTGTCTCGGGAAATAAGGTAGAACTCATGAATTCTATAGGAGCCTACGAGAAAGCCAGTCTAAGCTGGATCATAAAAGGAGGAGGAAATGTAACGGTAAAAGCAGGTGCTTCACATGCCGGATTCACTTCCCAAACTATAAAACTCTAAGCCATGAAAAAGATAAAATCAATTAAAATACTTCTTGCTGTGGCTATAAGTGGACTTAGCCTAGCGAGCAATCCTGCAGAAGCGCAAGAGAAGTTTTTCCGCGCAATAGGTACCCCGCACAATCCTAAAGTAGAAATAGCCTTCAACAGATACTATACCTATGAGGGACTGGTGGATAATATGAAGAAAATAGCAGCAGCACATCCTAATCTTGCCAAGTTAGAATCTATAGGTAAGTCTTACGAGGGACGTGATATTATGACGCTTACTATTACTGACTTTTCTACAGGAAAAGATACTGACAAGCCGGGAATGTGGATTGATGGAAACATACATTCCAATGAAGTGCAGGGAGGGGAATTCTCGCTTTATGGCGCTTGGTATCTTACAGAAATGTTTGCTGACAATGAATTCATCCAGCAACTCCTTAAGGATAAGTCCTTTTACATTACCCCTACCATTAATCCAGACGCAAGAAATAACTATTTTCTAGAGCCAAATACCGCACATTCCCCGAGATCCGGCATGATGATTCTGGACAATGACGGTGATGGAGTGGCCGGTGAAGATGGAATGGACGATCTGGACGGAGATGGTCACATCACCATGATGATCAGGAAGTCGCCTACAGGGCGCTATATCAAAGATCCCCAAGACCCGCGGAAATTGATTATGGTAGCTGCCGACAAAGTAGGAGAATATGAGATGCTGGGTCAGGAGGGCACAGATGGTGACGGAGATGGTCGTGTAAATGATGACGGAATAGGTTATTATGATCCAAATAGGGATTGGGGATGGAACTGGCAGCCTGACTACATTCAGCGTGGGGCTTTGAAGTACCCTTTTACACTACCGGAAAACCGCTCAGTAATGGAATTCGTAATGAAGCATCCGAATATCGCCGGAGCTCAGAGTTTTCATAATTCAGGAGGGATGATCCTGCGGGGGCCGGGAGCGGAAGAAGACGTGAGTACTTATAACCGTGACGACATCAGAATCTATGACGCACTAGGACGTAAAGGAGAAGAAATGATTCCCGGGTATCGGTATCTGACCGTTTACAAAGATCTTTACTCCGTTTTCGGAGGCGAGCTGGATTGGTTTTATGGAGTACGGGGGGTATTTACCTTTTCCAATGAATTGATGGTTCCGTACCTGTACTTTAATAAAGAGTCTGGAGGGCAGAATGAGCAATTGAATGTAGATGAGCTGTTGACTATGGGGGATGCCTTTGTAAACTGGAAGGAGTTTGAACACCCGCAGTTTGGAACAGTGGAGATTGGAGGTTTCAAAAAGAACTTTGGACGTTTGCATCCCGGTTTCTTGCTGGAGCAGGATGCACATAGAAATACGGCTTTTACAATCTATCATGCCTATCATACCCCAAAATTGTCTGTAATGGATGTGAAGGAAGAAGAGCTGGGTGGAGGATTGAAATCAATTACCGCTACCATATTCAATGAGCGGCTGATGCCTACACATGCTAGTCAGGATCTAAAATATAAAATTGAAAGACCTGATTATGTCACTATCTCAGGAGTGAAAGTACTTGCGGGATTTGTAGTAGAAGATGAAGATTTTAACAAAGTTAAAGAGCAGAAAAACTCACCTGAAAAAATCGCTGTGGATAACATCCCAGGGATGACTGCTGTGAAAGTGAAGTGGATTGTGTCCTCAGGATCTAATTATTCCATCAGTGTGGACTCAGCAAAAGGTGGCAAAGCGAGTTGGAAGAAAAGTAAATAATCCCAATAGGCTCTAACAGGAGAAAGCAGACTTTACCAAAAAATTAAATGAGTGGTTAAGAACGTTAAAGTTTGAGAATAACTCCGGCTCCTAAAAGCAGGTTATCTCAAAATGAAGGTTGACAATTTCACATAGCTATTCCTAAATAGAGGCCGATTTTCTAAATTTGGCCTCTATTTTTTTGACTGGTAGGTTGCTGTTACTCTTCAGGTTTCGGCTCCTCTTTGGTTTGGGTTGGCTCCTCTAAGTCTTCTCCCTTCAGGTAAGTAGGCAGATTCAAGCCCGCCATGTTGAATAATTCATTTAGGGGGGGGACTGTCTTCATCATTCCGGAGACAAAATTGGCTGTGGAGCCGTTTCCGTTTTCACCCTGACCCGAATCCCAGACCGTGATCTTATCGATCTTGATGTTTTTCACTGCTTCCACCTGGGTTTTTACCAATTCAGGAAGTTTCTCAATCAAGAGTAATTGGAATGCTTTGGTAGGGTCTCCTCCAGCTGCACTTACCACCTCTCGGTAACCTTCTGCTTGTTTCGTCAATATTTCAAAGAGCCCTTTTGCTTCAGCTTCCATCTTTGCATAGATCGCATCCGCTTCCCCCTTTGCCTGTTCTCTGATACGTTCAGCTTCTGCTTGGGCATCGATGATTGCCCGTTGTTTTGCAATCTCTGCAGGTATCACCACATTGGCATTTTGAGTGGAGCGTTCTCTTTCCGCTCTGGCTGTTTCTGCTTTTTGCTCCGCTAGATAGGCTTCTTCTAGAGCCCTGGCACTTTGGACTTTTTCAGAAGCAAGTGCTATCCTCAAAGCCTCTGCTTCTTTTTCTCTTCGTTGGGCATCGGACTGGGCAATGGAGATTTTGGCTTCGTTTTCCCCTTTGATCGCAATGGCATTCGCTTCCGATGTTTTTACACGTGTGTCTCGTTGTGCTTCGGCCTTACCGATACTTTCGTCTTTTACAGCCTCAGCAATACTGACTTCCCTGTTTTTATTGGTAATCGCTATTTTCACATCACGGTCCCGCTGGGTATCAGCGATCTGCACATCTTTTTCACGATCTGCAAGAGCTTTTCCGGTTTCACCGATTTTCTCTTGCTCAGCTACTGAAATTTTGGCTTCGTTGATCGCCTTTGCGGCAGCTTCTTTTCCCAGTGCCTCGATGTATCCTGATTCGTCTTTGATATCCGTTACGTTGACGTTAATCAGTTTCAGACCGATTTTCTTCAGCTCGCTGTCCACATTTTTGGAGATACTTTCTAGGAATTTATCTCTATCAGAGTTGATTTCTTCAATGGTCATCGTCGCAATCACCAAACGCAACTGACCAAAAAGGATATCTTTTGAAAGCTCTTGGATTTGCTCATGGGCCAAGCCTAGCAAACGCTCAGCAGCGGTGTTCATCGTGTCTGTGTCAGTAGAAATAGCAATAGTAAATCTACAGGGCACGTCCACCCGGATATTCTGACGGCTTAGTGCATTGGTCAGATTAGCCTCGATGGAAATTGGTTTCAAATCCAGATAAGCATAATCCTGAATTACAGGCCAGATGAAAGCTCCCCCGCCATGTATACATCTGGCTGAGGTGCCTCCTGTTTTGCCATAGACGACAAGTATTTTGTCAGAAGGGCAGCGCTTGTAGCGGGAGACAAGTGCCAAAATAGTCACGAAGACAACAACCGTCGCGACGACAATAAGAATTAATGGATCCATAAAAGAATTGATTTTAAAGCTTTTCTACGATGAGGATATTGCCACTTTCTACCCGCATGATTCTTACGGTGGCGTTGGTTTCTATTTTATCTTGTTCGGTCATGGCATCAACTTCACGTACCGAACCATTCAGGCTTACCATGATTTTTCCTTTGCCCTGCATTTTTCCAGGGATGGCTAGATAGACGTCAGCAATTTTATCCAGTGTTTTTTCCAGACGAAAAGTGTTGTCTTCTCCGAGCTTTTGAATTTGCTTAATTATCAGAAAAAAGGAGTAAACAAAAGCAAATCCAATGACCAAACTGATTAGCAGGAGTAGGGGGTAATTTGGGATGATCGAGTAGAAAGAAATCCCTGCCCAGCTGAACCCAAGCAAGAAATTTGTCAGATTGCGCAAAGAGAAAAGCTGGAATGGAGCTTCGCCACCATCCAAATCTCCATCAAAATCAGCTTCAATACCATCTGAACCCCCGGATCCTACAAATGTCAAGATCGTCTGGAGTACGAAAATCAATGAAACAGGTATAGCGATATACCAGAAAAGCTTGAGTTGAGGATCTAATCCATCCAAAAATTCCATGTCAACATAGGTTATAGCCGTCTTAACAAGGCTCAAAATATCAAAAAATCTTTAATTACTTACTTTCTGTTTTGGAATTAATCAGGGGTATTTAAAAGCGCCTAAGCTAAATTGTCAACTGTTCAACGATTTGGTGAATCAAAATATATACGTACAATTCATCTAAAAATTTCCAGAATTGTTTAAAATTCCCATGTAATGGTTGGTTTAGTTAAATTTAAATGGTGCGGTTTTTCTATTTAAGTAGCCATGATATCCGGCGGCAAGGAATAGGATGATTGCTCCACCAAGTGCTGTCCATTGCAAAACAGGAATATTACCCCAATGCCTTACCGCAATAGCTACCAAAGCCCAGATTCCCACGGAAGCGAATTCCCTGAGATTTCTTGTCACTATCATAAAAAGATTCAATAGCACAGCTGCCACAATCATTGCAATTGTCCAGGATATTTCAGTAGCGTCAGCACTCCATCCTTTTTTAGCCAAGTATGCGGAAATATTTGCGATGGTGGCTACGGCAATCCATCCACTGTAAAGTGCAATGGGCCACCAAAGCCAGAAAATAATGGGCCGGGGCGCATTCCATCTTTCCATATTGGTATTGAGGATTACTATAACCAATGAGGCTAGTATCCCCAGCATGACTACTACACTGAGGCCAGTATTTTCCATGAGCCACATATATAGCCACAGTCCGTTGCCTATATTCGCCATGATCAAATATGGGCCAATTTGTGTAAGAAAATCTGAGTCTTTAGTAGGACTGAAGGCTCGGGAGATGAAGAATACAGCCTGTGCGAAAAGCGAGAAAAAAATCAGTCCCCATATAGAAAAGGCATAGGATGCAGGAGTAAATAGGTTTTGATATTCATCACTGAGCGAGCTGACGGTATTTCCATTCAGTCCTTCAGAATTAACCCAATAATTCCAGAAAATTACCGCAAGTAAAACGATCAGGTTGATGATGGCGTAGATTTTATGTGATGCTTTCATGGGTTTAAATTTTTTTCATCAGCTACATGCCTGTTCCGAACCTGCCTAGCATCAGGTATGCTGGTTTTGGGTGAATTACTCGTGGTTGGCAATCGTCTCATTTTCTAAGGCTTAGGTGTTTCATGTTCGGGCTCATGGATTTACTCTTCTATTGGCTTTAGCTGCTGAAGAAGAGTGGGGATGAGTTCGGTCACTGTAGGATGCGTCTGCACGGAATTCATCAGGGTTTTATAACTCATTTTTCCGTACATGGCTGTCAGAAAAGTCCCTATGATTTCATCACCTCCAGTACCCAGAACAGCTGCTCCGAGGATTTGTTCTGAGTCAGCATCTACGATAACCTCCATTTTTCCTTTTGTCTCACCCTTCTCTTTGGCCCGGGAGATCTCACTCATCGGCATTCGTGCAAACAATAGGTTTTTGCCTGATTCCATAGCTTGCTCTAGTGTCATACCTGCCCGCCCCAGCGGTGGATCGATGTATAGTGCATAGTTAGTAATCCTGTCTTTTAAGGTTCTTTTCTTTTCTCCGAAAAGCTGATCCTGCATAATCTCAAAATCATTGTAAGATGTATGTGTAAAAGCTCCCTTTCCATTGCAGTCTCCCAAAGCAAAGATTCCCTCTACGTTCGTTTCCAGTTTTTCATTTACTTGGATATATCCTCTTTCATCCAACTTTAGCTCTGTTTTCTCAGGATTAAGTAAATCTGAATTTGGCTTTCTGCCGGTGGCTACCAGTACATGTGAACCATTTATTTTCTTTTCAGACTTTCCCATGTTAAAAGAGACTGTCACTCCTCCGGATTTTCTGTTTTTGCCTCTCAGGCATTCTGCCCCGCAGATAACTTTGATGTTCTCCATTTCCAGAATTTCCCGTACCTGTTCAGAAGTATCCTGATCTTCTCTAGAGATTAGGTAGTCTCCCATTTCGAGAATGGTAACCTTAGACCCAAACCTTCTAAAAATCTGTGCAAACTCCAGTCCTATATAACTACCTCCAACGACTATGAGGTGATCAGGTATTTTTCCCAGCTCTAAAATGGAAGAATTCGTTAGATAATCCATCTTTTCAAATCCCTCTGGGATCCGGGATCTGGCCCCTACATTTATGAAGATTTTGGAAGACTTAAGGATCCGTGATCCTGCTTTTATTGTATTCTTGCCGATGAAAGCAGCAGTGCCACGAATAAGGGCAATGTGAGGGGAATCAGCCAAGGATTTTTTAAGCCCAAGCCTGGATTCGCCGACCAGCTTATCTTTTCTTTTCCGGATGGCTTTAAGATCTACTTTGGGCAGTTTGGGTATTTGGATTCCCAAATTTGGGGCGTTGTTAATTGCCCAGATGGCCCTTGCACTTGCTGCATAAGTTTTGGTAGGGGTGCATCCGGTGTTGACACAGGTTCCACCTAGTGCTGATTTTTCTATCACAGCTACTTTCCATTTTTCCTTGGCTAAAGCAAAGGCAAGCGGATTTCCTGCTTGTCCGGATCCTATTATTATAGCATCAAAAGTTTCTATGCGGTTCTCAGGCATGGTCAAAAAGTTTTAGGGATGAACTTCATTTTCCTAGAAGTTACAAACTGAAAGCCAAAGAAAAAAGGAGCCTGGATGATTCAGGCTCCCATAGGGTAGTAGAATAATCTTAACTTAAATCTTCGAATTTATCCACTTGCTTACATTTCCATGAAATTCATTAATTGCTTTGGTATGGAAATATGGGTAGATGATTTTGTCGCGAAATGTGGATCCACTTCTATAGAATGTCTTGTGGGTGACATTTGTTTTGCCGTCAGGTAAAGGATCGAACGTTATAAACTGGGAACCTTCTGATTTCGAATTTTCCAGATAGCAGATGCGGATCAATCTTTTGCTCCTGTTTATTTCCTTGACTTCGTGGCCTACCTGCAATTTGATCGCCCCGTTGAATACATGGAGATTTAAGATAAGGACTTGTCCTTGTCCCATACCTCCGGTATATACCTGACCTGGAAAAACCTCTTCCTCTGTAGCTCTATTGTACAGCCTATGAAAATGGATCATTTTTCCACTCCATGCTTTTTCGGGTGAAATAGAAACATAAGCATCCCAAATTGTGTCTAAGTCAGCATCATAGGTGTAGGTCTCTAAATGCTCATGATAGCTAGGGTCATCGACCTGATAGCAGATGGAAGAGAGTTTGGTGAAATCAAATTCTGAGTTAATACTTTTTTCTCCGGAGGATGCTGACATATTTTTTGAACCGCTTTTAAACACTTTCGCTTTAAAGAAAGCGAAAGTGTAGCTAATCACAAACCTGATGATGATGAGAGGAAAAAAAATGGTTCAGTTTTCCATAAAAAAGAGGAGCCTTTTACAGCTCCTCCCGGTTTAGAATTTCCTCATTTCCAGATGTTCATCCAGATCTAAGCGGTTTATTCCCTTGGACATCCAGTCTGGGGCTTCTTTGCCTTTTAGATGATGGTCAAAGAACTCCATCATTCTTACCGAATAATCTTTACGGTTTTCGAGTTTGCCAAGCCCATGATTCTCTCCTTTATATTGCACCAGGATTACCGGTTTTTTCAGTCTTCTCAAAGCAGAGTAATATTCAATTCCCTGGGTAAAATCCACGGCTCCGTCTTTGTCATTGTGGAGCATGAGAAGGGGAGTGTTTACATTTTTCACATGGTATACCGGGCTGTTTCGTTCATAAGCTTCCCAGTTTTCCCATGGCCCGCCAGTAAACCTTCCCTGAGAAGCTTCAAAGATTGACATGTTTCCTCCTCCAGAATTCCAATAGATCAGGTCGTACATAGAGATCATATTCGTCAATGGCGCCCCTGCTGCGGCAGCTTTGAACATATCGGTCTGTGTGATCAGGAATGAGGTTTGGTAGCCTCCCCATGAATGTCCGTGTATTCCGATGTTATTTTCGTCAATGATACCTGTTGCTATAGCTGCTTTCACAGCCGGAATCACGCACCAGACTGCAGACATGCCAGGGTCATCCATGGTATAGACGATGTCCGGAATGAAAACCGCATAGCCATTGCTGGTAT
>CBFGUY010000029.1:0-32061 GCA_965651895.1 uncultured Algoriphagus sp.
TTCTTCTCTGAAACGGCCTTTATTGACCGTACAGCCTGGTGGCTGAATAACTTTACCGCAAGAGCCCAGCCTGGCTACGCTCCTTGGTTGTTCTATGGGTATCAAGCTGATGGCTTGTTCCAGACTATCGAGGAAGTAGAATCCAGTGCCAGACCAGTTGACAACTCAGGAAACCCAATCCAGGTAGATCGTGATAACGGAATCTATGTAGGTGATATCAAATACAAAGATCTAAATGGCGACGGAGTGATAGATGAGCGGGATCAGACTTTCATAGGTAATCCTTGGCCAAAGTTCACTTTTGGTATGACTCAGCAGTTCACGTATAAAGGATTCGCCCTTGACATTTTGTTCACAGGTGCCTTAGGGGTAGATATCTACAATTACAATAGATTCGTCAATACCAATCCTAATAACGTAAATCTGGGCAGAAACATGCTTTTGGAGACTTACGATTATGCTAGAATCGAAATGGATGGTTCAGGTAATCCTTTTATTGCCAATCCAGGCACGGATATTCCTAGAATCACGGCAACTGACCTGAATGGAAACGGTACCAGAATCTCAGACAAATTTGTAGAGGACGGCTCTTTTGTAAGGGTTAAAAACATCAATCTTTCTTATGTAGTCCCTAATGAACTACTTGGAAAGCAAAATGTGGTAAGAAGTCTGAAACTGGCTTTTGGAGTACAGAATGCATTCACTTTTACCAAGTACAAAGGATATGATCCTGAAGTAGGTGCTTCTGTAGGCAACAACGTATCTGCCGGAAATCAACTGATCAGTGTGGATTACGGTAGATATCCTCAGACCAGAATGTACACATTCAGCTTAGGTGTAGACTTCTAATCCAAAAAATCATAACCAAATGAAAACAAACACAAATTTCCAAAAAATAGTCCTTGGAGCTACCCTGCTTCTTGGAGGAATGGTGGGCTGTTCTGAAGATTTCTTGGATAGACCTCCATTGGACGCAATTGTAGATGCAAACTTCTACAAAACAGACGATCAGATATTGGCTGCATCCGCGCCTCTTTATAATATGGTGTGGTTCGCTTACAATGATAAAGCAAGTCACGGAATCGGAGATGCCCGAGGTGGGACATTAACCTCAGGATCTTATCAGCTGGAAAACGTGCGGTTCAATACTACTGGAGAAACTGCTGAAAACGGTGCCTCATGGCGGGCATTCTACAATGTGGTGGCACAGTCCAATTCCTTGATCAATAATATAAATTCCTTTGTAGGGGAGAATGTTACTGAGCGGATCAAGAACCACGGAATAGCTGAAGGTCGGTTTATGCGTGGTCTTGCTTATTCTTATCTGGTGCAAAACTGGGGGCCTATTCCGATTATCACAAATAACACGGCCTTACTTCAGGATACTACTATCGCAAGAAATACGGAAGAATCTGTATGGCAGTTCATCATCAAAGACTTCCGCTATGCAGTGGAAAATCTACCTGAAAGTGCCGTGATGAACGGGCGGTTGACCAAGTGGTCAGCTGAGGGTATGCTTGCCAAAATGTACCTTACAAAAGCAGGGGTGTCTGGAACAAGAAATCAGTCTGATTTGGATTCTGCAGCCTATTTTGCCAAAAGAGTAATCGATAATAGCGGTGCGGAATTGATGGAGAATTATGAGGATCTATTTAAGACCGCCAATAACAACAACAAGGAAACGCTTGCTGCGCTTCAGTGGGTTTACAATGCAGGTCAGGCAGGTGCTTGGGGAGCTCAGAATTCCGTTCAGGCTTTCCTGGCTTTCGGTTCAGAGATCACTGGATTTGGTGATGGATGGGGTGGAGACATAGGAGCTTCCAAGTGGTTACTTGATATGTATGACGATCTGGTTTTTGACAAAAGAAGAAAAGGTAGCTTCATGTTCCCTGGTGACCACTACCCTTATATCACACAAGTGCCTCCTGGGGGATCTGCTCAAGAATTGGAAGTGCCTGCCCGCAGTGTAGATGCCGGCAGATCATACAATACCAGAGCCTGGGTGAAGAAATATGTAGTGGGAAGACCTGAGGATAACGATGGCAAAGTCGTACAGCAGGGTACTGAAATCAACACCTATATTCTCCGTTTGGCTGATGTTTACCTTACTTATGCAGAAGCAGTTTTGGATAAAAATCCTGCAGAAGCACTGAAGTATGTAAACATGGTGAGAGCAAGAGCTGGTGTAAATCCACTGACTTCGGTGACTTGGGAAGACGTGTTCGAAGAACGCATCAAGGAATTTGCAATGGAAGGTCAAGCTTGGTATGAATTCACCAAACTGCAGTATTACGATCCAGCAAAAGCCTACAGCATCTTGTCTAACCAAGATCGTGGCACATTCAGAATTTATGCAGACCAGATCCCTGATCCCACACTTTGGGAAATCGAGATTCCTGCAGATGATACTTCTCCGAGATTCTTTACAGTGAACGAATCTAATTTCAAGATTCCGATTCCATCTGCGGAATTGTCAAGAGCACCAAATCTGAGAAAACCACCGGTTCCTTATGATTTCTCTGCTCAAGAAAATTGATTTGTGGACTTACATTGAAATGCAAAACATATGAACATCATAAAAAATATAAGATCCTCACACTCACTTCTGGTAGCTTCCGCGCTGGTAATGGTCCTTGTATTGGGAGCATGTAAAGATGAGGATGAAATCAACGTAGGCCCGCCGACCATAGAGCGGGTACGCAACACGGATCCTAATACCGCAGATAGTGCATTCACTTCTGCCACATTGGGAAGCACACTTGCTATCTTGGGAAACAACCTATTGGGAACTCAGCAAGTTTACCTGAATGATTATCCATTGGGAGTGAATACTGCCTATGTCACTAACAATACGGTGATCGTCACTGTAGGAGATTCGGTTCCTACCGTAGCTACTGATCCAAATGTGCCAAACACCTTAAGATTGGTGAACAAGGCAGGTGAAGCTATCATGGAATTCCAGACACTTCCCCCTGCTCCGCAGATATTGCAGGTGAAAAATCAGTATGTAAAACCTGGTGATGACCTTACACTTCTGGGTAGATATTTCTTCTTTGTGGATACAGTATATTTCCCCGGAGAGGATGTATATGTCACCTCGGGATTCACTACAAATTCCGCAGGATCCTCACTTACCGTGAAAGTTCCTGACAACTTGGACTTCTCTGAAGGACAATCGATCAGGGTGGTAACCAAGTCCGGTGGATCATCTACCAATAGAAACACTCAGATCTATGCGGACAAAGGCATGGTGGCAGACTTTGATACCAATGGAGCCTTAGAATGGCCATGGGGCTGGGGCTGGGGTATGTCAGGCGACATGATCAGATCTTCTCAGCCTGGTATTGCAAGCTTAGACGGAAACTTTGGTGGAATGAACCAAGCTTTCCCAGCTAGCTATGGCTGGAATAATGATAAGGTGATCAATCTGGCAAACTGGGATGGTGCCCAGATCTTCCCAGAGGGAGAGGGCTATGAGCCAAGTACTCCTGCTACCAACTTTGATATCCGGTTTGAAGTGGCTATTAATACTACTTCATCTATTGAAGGGCTTGAAATGCAGATCTGGTATCCAGATGCAAATGGTAATGAGCTCAGCTACAATATCCCAATGAGTGACTTTGCCAAAACTACTGACGGATCTTGGTACACTTTCTCTGCCAATATGACAAGACTGACCAATGGATCTACCAGGTTAAATACATATGGTGATTTCCTAAAAGGAGATGGTGCTATTAAGCAGCTAAGACTGGTAGTGATCAATACCACTTCAAATGATATTCCGGCTGTAGTAGGCGTGGATAATGTCCGCGTAATCCGGGCAATAAATTAAATAGTATAGCATAAGAGGTTTATTAAGTTAATCTCCGGGGCGAAACGTTTTGCCTCGGAGATTTTTTCTAAACTGTATCTCTACCACTGAGGACACGGGGTTTTTCGCAGAGAGCACTGTGCTTTACTTTACGTGCAAAATTTGTAGCAGAACCTTTCTTCAGTTAATCTATCTAGTGAGCTTGAATCCCCAACATATAGTTAATAAGTATAACATTTCAGGATTACTCCAATTCCTTCTGTTTGGAGCAGGATTTTTATTTTTCTCCTGTGAGAAAAAGGGAGAAGCAATACCACAAACTCTTTTTGAACTGGTAAATCAGGATTCTTCTAACCTCATATTTACCAATCAGATCATAGAAACCGAAGCAGCCAATATTCTTACCTACCAGTATTTTTATAATGGAGGAGGGGTGGCTGTAGGAGATGTGAACAATGATGGCCTAGAAGACTTATATTTTACTTCCAATCAAGGCCAAAACAAGCTTTTTTTGAATCTCGGGAATATGAAATTCCGGGACATCACTCTTGCTACCGGTACAGGTGGAAGGGAAAATACCTGGTCCACCGGCACTGCCATTGTTGATATCAACAGTGATGGGCTTAAAGATATTTACGTTTGCTATTCCGGTGACTTACCGGAACAGCAGCGAAGAAACCAATTGTTTGTAAATCAAGGGTTGGATAAAGACAGTATTCCTTTTTTCAAGGAAATGGCTGCGGATTATGGGTTGGACGATCCCGGCTTCAGTACAGCGGTTTATTTCTCTGACTTGGATCAGGATGGAGATTTGGACATGTTGCTTCTGAACCATAATCCACGGCTTTTCAGTAATCTGAATATCAATGCTTTCGAAGCTATGTTGAGTTCAGTTGATTCCTTGAGTAGCTCCAAGATTTTTAAAAATGAGAATGGGGTTTTTCGAAATGCAACCAAAGAATCTGGCTTGTCAGAAACTGGTTTAAGCTATGGGTTGGGGGCTACCATTGCGGATTTTAATGGGGATGGCTATCCTGATATCTATCTCGGAAATGATTACTCGGCTCCTGATTATCTATACATCAATCGGGGTGATGGTACTTTTGTGAATCAAATAGAAGAGCGTATGGGGCATACCAGTCTCTATACCATGGGAGTAGATGCAGCCGACATCAATAGAGACGGGAGGTTGGATATAGTGAGTCTGGATATGCTTCCGGAGGACAATGCGAGGCAGAAGTTGCTTTTTACTCCTGAGAATTACGAACACTACAATCTTTTCCTTAAAGCTGGACTTCACCATCAGCTGATGCGAAATATGCTGCAACTGAACAATGGTGACGGGACTTTTTCAGAGATAGGGCAGCTCGCAGGTATAAGTGCTACAGACTGGAGCTGGGCCCCTTTATTCGCGGATTTCGACAATGACGGCTTTACAGATCTTTTTGTGAGCAATGGTTTTTTGAAGGATTTTACCAATCTGGATTTTATCAATTACAGAAATGAATACCTACAGAATTCCAAAGTGACAGGAGAGGGCATAAGAGAATTGATAGGGAAGATGCCCGCCACCAAAGTGGGGAATTATGCATTCAAAAATATAGATGGGATCCAATTTGAAAATCAATCCGAAAACTGGGGACTCAATACGCCAGGCAATTCAAATGGAGCTGTGTATGTGGATTTGGATCAGGATGGGGATCTGGATTTGGTAGTAAACAATCTAAATGAACCCGCTCAGATTTTCAGGAATCGTACATCTGAAGGAGGAGATTCTAATTTTTTACAAATCAGATTGATAGGCCTCCCGGGAAATGCTGATGGTATAGGGGCGAAAGTAAGCGTCTATCAAGACGGACAGCTGAACTACCAGGAACAGCAGGTTTATAAGGGGTATCAGGGAAATGTCAGCGCCCTTATGCACTTTGGCTTGGGAGAAGGGAAAGTGGACTCGGTGGAAGTCCGCTGGAAAAACAAGAAAATAAGTAGAATAGTCAGTCCACCATTCAATCAACTGCTTGAAGTGACAGAAGCTGATGCTGAGAAAGAAATCGTTTATGATGATTTTAACTTTCCTATTGTCAGTCAGTTGGGAGTGTATAAAAGAGAGCAAAATGCCGAACTCCCCAATGATTTCAAGAGACAAAGCCAGTTGCTTTATATGCTTTCACAGGAGAAAGTTTCTATGACAGTGGCTGACCTCAATGGCAGTGGTGAACCTGAACTGGTGTTCTCGGACGGGACTCAAATCTTCTCCCTGACACCTAAGGGAATAGGATTGCCTCATGAACGCTATAAAATCCACACTTCTGATTCTCCTCTGATCACTTCCATAGCTGCCTTAGATGTGGACGGAGATGCTGATCTGGATCTTTATATAGCCAAAGGAGGTTATTTTGATTTAGAGAAAAACGATCCTAGGCAGCGGGATGTCTTGCTGATCAATCAAGGAAACGGTGTCTTTACAGAATCCACCCTGGATTTTGGTATTCAACCTTCAGAGTTTGTCACTGCTTGGGATGCAAATGGAGATGGAATTGATGATCTTTTTGTAGGGTCTGGTTATGTACCAGGTAGATGGCCGGAGTCCGTAGAAAGTATGGTTTGGATTAATAAAGGAGATGGTACATTCACTTCTATTTCTTTAAAAGGAATAAGCAGGGTAAAAGCTGCCCAAAGGTTTGATCTGGATCAGGACGGGTTGGATGAATTGATCATAGCGTCGGAATTTGATAAGATCAGGATTCTCAGCCTCAAGGAAGGGAAAGTAATCGACAGAACTGAAGAATTCCTGCCTGACGGCAAATCGGGTATTTGGTCTTCAGTTTTAGTTCAGGACTTGGATGGGGATGGTATCCCGGAATTGCTTGCCGGAAACTGGGGCTTGAATTCTAGGCTCCAAACAGCTGCAGACGTGCCGATACGGATTTATTATGAGGATTTTGACAGCAATGGATCCGTCGATCCGCTGATGACTTTTTCGATAATGGGAGAGGAGTATCCCTTTTTATCCAGAGATGAATTGGCTGCCCAGATGTATAGGAAGAAGGCACTATTCACCAGTCATGAAGCTTTTTCCAAAGCCAAGATCCAGGATATTCTCACCTCCGAAGAACTGGAGAGGGCTAAGGTGATCGAAGCTCAATCCCTGGAAACAAAAATGTTCACGTTGAAGAACGGTGTTTTCGAGGAAATAGACTTACCAGTACTCGTACAGTCTTCTCCTATTCAGGCGATTTCTGCTATCGAAACACCCAGTGGACACGATATTCTACTTCTAGGAAATCAAGAGAACGCACGTCTGAAAATCGGTAGAATTGATGCTAATCCAGGTTGGAGACTGACCAAAAGCAAAGAAGGGACTTGGGAGGCAATGGATCAGGATCAAGCATTACTCTTTGTGAGGTCAAATGTAAGCAGTGCAGCTGCTATCAATAATGTAGTTTGGATAGGTGTGCCAAATTATGGAGTATTTAAATACGGATATTATTCTGATTAATGAGTCTTATGCAATTGAAATTCAATTTGATAAAAGAAATGAAAAGTATTTTAATCTATGTGCTACTATTGGCCCAGTGGGCTTGCAAGGCTCCAGAAGTGGATATAGATCTTCCTTTCCATGAATCAATACGCCTCAATCAGATCGGTTTTTACCCGGACCAACAAAAGATTGCCGTAGTTGTGGATAGTGAAAACGCCAAAGATTATATCATCTGGGACATAGATAAAAGAGCTATAGTATTTGAAGGGGAATTAACGGAAGAAGTTACAAAAACGCTCTCTGGCCGCACCTCCAGAATAGCCGATTTTTCCAAATTCAGTCAATCAGGTAATTATGTCTTTCTAGTAAAGGGAGTTGGCAAGTCCCATCCTTTTCAAATCCGTGCGGACGTGAATCAGGCACTTGGAAAAGCCAGCCTAAAAGCCTTTTACTATCAGCGGGCAGGTATGGAAATGGAAGAAACATATGCCGGAATCTATGCCAGACCACTGGGGCATCCGGATGATGAGGTGATGATACATCCTTCGGCATCATCCCCCGGTAGAAATGCCGGAGATCTGATTGCATCACCTAAGGGCTGGTATGATGCCGGTGATTATAATAAATATATAGTGAATTCAGGAATCACTGTGGGTACCTTACTTTCCCTTTTTGAAGATCACCCGGACTATTTTAAAAAACTTGATCTAAACATCCCTGAATCAGGTGACCAGGTTCCTGACTTGCTGGATGAGATTCGTTGGAATCTGGACTGGATGATCACTATGCAGGATCCCGCAGACGGTGGGGTATATCACAAACTGACCACTGCTAAATTTGAAGGAATGGTGGTTCCTCACCTAGCTGTATCCCAAAGATATGTAGTGGCTAAAAGCACAACAGCCACCCTTGATTTTGCGGCAGTGATGGCTCAGGCCTCCCGTGTCTATAAATCCTATTTTCCTGAAGAGTCTGTCACTTATCTGAAAGCTGCTGAAAAGGCCTGGAATTGGGCAAAGAAAAATCCCGATGCCCTTTATAAACAAAATGAATTAAATCAAACCTATGATCCTGATGTGGTTACCGGTGCTTATGGTGATAATAACACAGCGGATGAATGGATTTGGGCTGCTTCAGAACTTTTTGTCACTACGCATAACCTTTCTTATTGGGAGGAACTGGAAGAGGCTGACCAGACTTACAAACTTCCTTCCTGGAATCAGGTAGCTTGGCTAGGTTATTACACTTTATTAAGACATCAAGAAAACATCACTTTATTGCCCAAGGAGTGGATGTCCACTCTTGAAATCAATTTACTTTCTGCCGCCAGAGCCCAACTGGAAGGTATTGGGAATACGGCATTTAGAACTCCAATGGAGACAAGCCCCAGAAATTTCATCTGGGGGTCAAACGCCGTAGCGGCCAATCAGGGAATATTATTGCTTTATGCATATCGTCAAACAAAAGAGCAGGTTTTTCTCTATGGAGCCTTGCATAATCTGGATTATATTTTGGGAAGAAATGCTACAGGCTATTCTTATATAACTGGTTTTGGAACTAAAACACCACTTCATCCACACCATAGACTCGCTGAATCAAGACCTGATTTACCGCCTTTGCCTGGCTTTATAGTAGGTGGGCCAAATCCGGGTCAGCAGGATGGGTGTAATTACGCAAGTTCATATGCTGATGAATCTTATACGGATGAGACCTGTAGCTATGCCTCCAATGAAATAGCCATCAACTGGAATGCACCTTTTGCCTAT
Organism: uncultured Algoriphagus sp.; assembly: GCA_965651895.1. Lineage (GTDB taxonomy): Bacteria > Bacteroidota > Bacteroidia > Cytophagales > Cyclobacteriaceae > Algoriphagus. Next base: position 9,059 of record CBFGUY010000029.1, read on the forward strand.
TTGACTAATTCTTTGGAAGCAATACATAAATAGGGCATGCTGAAAAACACCAGTAATAGATCAAAAGCTTTCATTTTGAATGATTAGCCCATTATTCATGCGAGTGGGTGCAAACCTAAAGGTCTGGTAGGCAGGCATGGCAAAGCTGAGACTTTTTCAGCAGGCCCTAAATAAATTCCAATACAATTTTCCATAGATGTATCAGATTTTTTAAGCAAATTCCCTGAGAATTACTCGTATTATGAAAACAATCTGGAAACTAGTTGTAATTGCTCTCCTTTTTGCCTGCGAATCGTCAAAATTCGATTCCCAAGTCCTACTTCCCAAACTCTTTTCGGATGGAATGGTCGTTCAGCGGGATAAAGCTATAACAGTATGGGGCAAAGGAATCCCCGGAGAAAATGTGCGGGTGAGTCTGGATGGAACGATCACCAGCGGGACTGTGCAGGCAGACAGCACATGGATACTGAAATTACCTAAAATGGCTGCAGGTGGCCCTTTTGTATTAGAAGTAAATCAGCAGAAAATCAAAGACGTGTATGTGGGCGACGTTTGGGTGGCTGGCGGACAGTCTAATATGGAATGGGCGTTGAAGTCACAGGTAATCGGGGCTGAGAAGGAATTTGAAGAGGGAGGAAATCCCAAAATCCGTTTTTTTAAGATCCCAAATTCATACAGTGCAGTAAAACTCAATGATGTGGTAGGAGGGGAATGGAAAGTAGCTGATACATTGAATATGAGGAATTTTTCAGCGGTGGCCTGGTTTTTTGCGCAGCGTAACCAAAAAGAAAAGAAGGTGCCAGTAGGAATTATAGAGTCAAACTGGGGCGGAACCCCTGTGGAAGGTTGGATGGATGCAGAGATTCTGGCGGAGATGGAAGGATCATTTCATGACCAGGCAATTGACGTCATCGAAAATAATGAGACATGGGATGCTAAACTCAAGGAAAATGATGAAAACCGACACAAGCGTGATTCCATGGTCAGTAAGCCAGATTCAATTTTAGCATTGAAGGTAGCAGCACTTTCTTATGATGACTCTAAATGGAGGAGAGTAAATCTTCCCCAGGCAAACCCTTTGCAGCACATCGCTTGGGCACGCAAGAAATTCATGCTTTCCAGCGTGGATAAGGTTACGCTTCATCTTCCCTCTATTGATCAAATGGCCTATGTGTATGTAAACGGCCAACAGATATATTACAAGGACTGGGGAGTCAGCATGCCGGACTTGGAAATACCTTCGGATTTACTTCGAAAAGGAGAAAATGCACTTACTATCCGTGCTATAAACACTTGGAATAATCAGCCTAGAATAGGTCAGGAAGGAGAGATGTATCTGCTTCAGGCTGGAAAGAAGATCTCTTTGGAAGGCGCTTGGACCTATTCAAATTCCGCTGTAGAGCCACATCTACCAAAAGTAGAATGGTATAATTGGATGCCGGGAATGATGTACAATGCAATGATCGTCCCTATCACCAAATACAACATTAAAGGTGTAATCTGGTATCAAGGGGAGAGTAATACGGGCCGACATGAAGAATACAATAAGCTTTTCTCAGGCATGATTACCAATTGGAGGGAAGCTTGGGGAGAGGAGGATTTCCCATTTTTGTTTGTTCAGCTGGCTAATTATATGGAGAGAAAAGATGTTCAGCCTGAAAGCAACTGGGCATTTTTGAGAGAAGCTCAGACAGAGACGTTGAATCTTCCCAATACCGGAATGGCTACGATCATCGATATAGGAGAGGCAGATGATATACACCCAAGAAATAAAAAAGATGTGGGAGAAAGACTTTGGCTGCAGGCAAGGAAAGTGGCATATGGAGATAAAATCCTTGCCTCAGGCCCACAGTTTGATTCACTTTCTCGACAGGGAAATGAATTGATAGTGCAATTCAAGTCCACAGGTGAAGGTTTGAAACTTACTACTGGAAATGAAGTCAAGGGGTTTATTGCTGCGAATGAAAACGGGAAATTTCAACAAGTCAAAGCAACACTTTCCGGAAAAAATACTGTTACAATCACACTTCCAACTGGACTGGATTCAGGAGAGATTCGTTATGCCTGGGCTGACAATCCGGAGGTGAATCTGGTGAATAATATTGGCTTACCTGCTGAGCCTTTTAGAGAGAAATTTAAGTGAATAATCAAGCCAGTTAAGAAGGGGAAGTGGCTCCTTGTATATTACATCATTTTCAATGGCTCACTCACTTTGGAAGATTTCTTTGACATCGCACTACCGGTTAATTGTCCAATAAGACAACGTAATTTGCCTAAAAACGATACTTTTTTATGTTATTTAAGAGAGTAAAGCCTCTTCTATGCATTAAGTAAAGGCTTACAACTATTCCTGGACTAGGAGTAACTCATCCACTTTCTCCTTATATTCAGGTTTGGCAGGTGTTTTTACGACATTTTCCAGAAACTCTATAGTACTGAAAAGAACACCTTCCCAATCACCGGATGTAATGGAACTGCCTATTACATGGTCACCGGAGTTTGGAAAAGCTTTTTCCATTTTCATGGCTGTCGGAGTAGAAATCTGCTCATACATTTCCTTCATTTTAGGCACTGAGACTACCATATCCTGTGATACATTGTCTTTGTAGTAGTATGCCAAAAATAGGGGTTGGTTGATCTTTTTGAATGTAGCTTCATTCATGTTCCCATACATTATTTCCGCCAGGCTCAGGTAGCCGTTGATATTATAATCTTCAGACCAGTAAAGTGCCTTGTCTCCTTCCCGCTTTTGATGAGCCAGTTTTTTCATTGCTGTTTTATTCATGATCTGTTTCATCCATGGAGAGAACAGCTGGGAAAGTCTCTCTTCGTAATCCCGGATGGCGGGAGAATATACCACCACAGCTTTTATATCAGGTTGTTGGCTTGCCAATAGTAGTGTTAAAGCTCCGCCCATCGAAGTTCCCACTACAATTACCTCATCACCCAGACTTTTGCCGATCTGATAGGCTTCACCGGCTGCATTGGCAAGTGCTTGAGAGCTCATGTATTCCATCCCGTTTTCCCGTTTTATTCCGTGCTCCGGAAGCCTGGTTACAAATAGATTTGCTCCAAAGTGAGCGGCAAGAAATCGATGCACAGGATCGCCTTCCATTGGGCTGGCCCCGAATCCGTGGATATATACAATAGAGTAGGGGGTCTTGTGCTTATTTAGACTATCTGCCCACACGATATATGCCTCATTTCCTGTTTTGAGACCTACGACAGTATCTTCCCGTTGTTTTACATAGTCCTTTAGCTCATTTAATCGGGTGGGGACTTCAGGGAATTCTATGGCAATTTCCCTTTTCTCCACCTTTGGCCCTAGCATGTAAACAATCACGAGTACCATCGCTGTGGCAAAAAACCCTAAAAGTATTTTTCTTAGCATAAAATCAATTTGTTAACAGTACAGGTGAGGTAGATTCCACTATTTTTTCAGGACCATTTTTCAGATGCAAAATAGTTTTGGTCTTTAACTGTGATTTATTCTCAGGTTGTATAGCTACAGTAAGTCTATATTGTCCCGTAGATCCAGTGAAATCTTTTAAATCTGAAAGCTTAATGTCATTATGAGTAGTAACCAAGTTTGAAATATCAGTTCCTGCTTCTTTGTCTCCATAAGACTCCAATAGAATCACGGATATCCCCTCTATATTTTGAAAATTAAGATTTGGAGCGCAGGAAAGTGCATAGGCGCGGCCTGGAAAACTTCCTGTGGGGGAGCTTTGGGAGAGGGTTTCGAATTCCAATCGCAGATAAACATTGAAATCTTCAATTGAAACAGTATCAGTTTCTATAGCGTGACGGTTATTACTATAAGGCTCATAAAAAAGCGACACGTCTGTAGCATTAGCTTTGGCAGGCCCACCACATTCACCAAAAGGATTAACCTCAGGATCATCTACACAGGCTATTAAAATCATCATAGACAGATAGGAGATAAGAATCCCAACTGTCACTTTTACACGCTTGATTTTTAGAATTGAGGACATGTGGTTTAGTTCTATCGTTTGAAATCTGTATTTGCCCACGTAATTTAACTAAATCTAGCAAGCTATTTGCGGATAATTGCGTTATTTAGTATTAATAAAACTTAAATAAACTACTATGAAAGGCCTTTTTATCTTCTGCTTATTTTTATTCAGCAGTTACATTGTGGTTGCGCAAGACACAGATTCAAAGCCAGCTACACGTGCAATATATGCGGAATTGGGTGGAGTTGGTTTGCCCTATAGTTTCAATTATGACTTCCGTTTTGACAAAAACAGAACCGATTCCTGGGGAATGCGTGTCGGGTTTGGGGGGTATGCCATGGAAGGCGATTCCTTTTTTTCCCTTCCGGTAATGATCAATAAGCTATACGGTAGGGGGAACAACTTCTTTGAAGTGGGTCTTGGCACTACTTTTATTGCTTTCAACAATGAGACTTACACTAACTGCTATTACGATCAAAATGGGGATTATACTTGTACCTCTACTTCTGACACAGGAACAAACTTCATATTGGATATTGATGGGTCACCTTCAGTAATGGGTGTATTGAACTTCGGTTATCGAAGAGTGCCTACCGACGGAGGTTTTATGTGGAAGATCAATCTGAATCCCATATTCAACAATAATGGCTTTTGGCCCTTATTTGCCGGTGTAGGATTTGGATATGCATTTTAAAATATAAGGACTCGGAATAAAGTGCCTGCATGGCTTATACTTTGCGAGCATTTTATCCCTATTTTTCAAAGTCCAAAAGCATAATCCCGCTGCACTACATAAATCCTTGTTTTATAAGCAGAATACCATTTTTCCCTGCCCATTCTTTGAGCTAACAGGTGATCAGTCTGCTGCTTCCATATTCGAATTGACTCCAGGCTATCCCAATAACTGATAGTAATCCCCAGATCATTGCGCGCACTTTCATGGCCTAGGTATCCCTTCTGCTGTGTAGTCAGAGTGATCATTTCCATACTCGTTTCTTTATATCCATCTTCAATATCAGTTCTGATATTTGAAAAAATCGCGGCATAGTAGGGTGGTTCAGGAGTGTTGGCGATCATTTTTTGTTTTTTTACTAAGGGTAAACATAAAGTTAATTGTCTTATCAATATCTGCTAAAATGGATTTGAAAATCCCTATGAATTTAAATCCAAGAATACGACAGCCAAATACAAAAATGGATAAGCTGCCGAAATCCTTGGATTCAAATAGTAGGGCTTACTGAAAGTTAGTAAAGCTTGATTTAAATCAGGGAGAAACTAGCTGATCAAGTCCAGCGTATTTTTGTATGCAGGCAGAGTAGTAAAATCATAAGGTCAGTATATTATTTTAAAAACAATCAATTTATGAGTTATTGTCAAATTAAAAATCGTCCATTTCTCCATTTTGTATTGGGAGCTATTGTGATAGGGGTCACATCTTGCGATACGGAAATGGAGCTGGTCCAATCCATCGATCAGGAATTTTCAGGAATTTCTTCTTTAGACATCGAATCTGCTTTTCTAGATGTAACATACACAGGAGATCCCAACAAACAAGAGGTTCACCTGGTAGGTAGTCTGGAATCCAGCAGGAACGGAAATTATTCTATTGAATATAGAGTGGATGATGATAAACTCATCATCGAAGTGGAAAGACGTGGCATCGGAACTGGTAAAAACCGTGGCTACCTAAATCTCACAGGCCCTGAACTCATGAATCTGGATCTGGAAGCAGGTTCTGGAAATGTGGTGATCAATAAAGTCTCTTCTGGAGCGTTTGAATTTGACGGTGGTTCTGGGAATGTAGAACTTAACAATATCAGTGCTCCGCTCATTGAGCTGGAATTAAGTTCCGGTAAAATCCAGGCTTCAAATTTAGTAGGAAATGTTGACCTGGAAATTTCATCTGGAAATGCCACAATAAGCAAACTGGAAGGAAATATTAATGCAGTAGGTTCCAGTGGGAAATTTATGTTCTCTGAAATCAACGGTAAAGTCAACAGCTCATTGAATTCGGGTAACGGGGAATTGAATAAAGTGCAGGAAATCGGGAAATTGAAAATTTCGTCAGGCAATTATACAGTAAAGGATTCATCCTTGGGAGCTACAACGAGATTTGAAGGTTCCTCAGGGAATTTTGATGTACAGACCAGCTCTAATTTGCAGGATTTTAACTTTGATCTGAAGTCTTCCAGTGGAAACATTGTCGTGGGTGAAAGTTCATCTTCCGGTTCATTGAAGATCAATAACGGTTCTCCTTATACCGTGTCAGGGGTTGTATCTAGTGGCAACATCCGAATAAGAAACTAGTGAAAAGTTGTTCACAGCACCCAAACCAGGTTCCAAGTCTCCATGACTTGGAACCATCTTATTGCAGTCTTCAGACTGCAATAGTGAACCTTCCTGAAGGTCGGCTCATGTACGATGAAAGTTCAAATTAGATCCTGCTTCTGGTGAAACAGGTAAAGGTTCTCCCTATACGGTGTCAGGTGTTGTCTCCAGTGGCAACAAGTTCACCTCAATGAATGTCTGGAAGGGTAGTCTAAAGACGACAGCATTGATATAGGTCCAAGTCATGAAAACCGGAAAGTATGCACTTGACCTAATCCTTAAAAAATAACCTGCAATCCCCCTGTCACTCCGGCAAAACTCCGATAATTGCCTGTGGAAGTGGCTCTTTCATAAAAAGTCCAGCCACCGGTGAAGTTTTCCTGCCCTAGATCCGATACAGCGAAATTAAGACTTGGGCCGGCGAAAACCCGAAGGTGACTGCCCACTCGGTATCCGGGGAAAATACGGAAGGATTGAGTTTGATTTGAAACCTCCTTGAAATCACTTGCGGTAAGACTTACAAATTCAGTGTCCAAGGTAAACTTGCGGTTCATAAGCAAGTGTAATCCCAAACCTGCCTCCAGCCCAATAGGTGTATCAATAGTCTGGAGATTGTAGGCAACTCCCAAAATACCATACATTTTTCTGCCTCCCGAGCGTAATGTCAGATGGGAAAAACTTGATTCATCTATGGAAACTGAGAGATTCATCTCTCCATTTCGAATAAAGTTCAGCAAGCCAATAGCATAGTCATTTTCCTGAGCAATATTGATCAACGAAATTTGAAAACCATTGACTTTTTGCGCACGGTTGATGATTCCGGAAAGTTGATGCTTTACTGTGTCTCCCGCTATATTTGAGATTCCTGCCAACTGAAAAGCAGCTGATTGCGAAGTATTATTTGCTATTCCCGCCAGCTGAAAGTGTTTTGAATTTTTAGCATGGTTTACGATGCCTGCTATCTGTACATCAGCATTATTATCTACCCGGTTGACTATTCCTCCGATTTGCAATCCCTGTACGTCAGCCTGCACATGATTGTATATTCCTCCAACTTGCAATCCATTTACATTCCTGTACACAGAATTATAAATCCCACCAACCTGAAGTCCTTGTGAGCTTCCACCCACTAGATTAAAAATCCCTGCCACCTGTACAGATTTCACATCTCTCTTGTTGATATTAAATATGCCAGCTACTTCTAATCCTTCTATTCCCGCTGTATATCCGCCTATAAGATTGAGAGAGAAATTACTTATGGTCTGGCTATTGAACATGCCTTTGGAACTGACTCCTGGAACAAGTGACATCTGAAAAGGACTTTCGGCAAAATAGCTTCCAACATTGATTCCCTGAAGACGCTGTCGAAAACCTATGAAAAGATTTCCCAGAAAGCTTTCCTCTATCTCCTGCGTGGTACCATCTCCGGGTATGTATCTGAAATCCCTGCCGTCTTTCTTAGCTTTTATATTTACTGTAGGCAAAAGTAAAAAGGTGGTATCACGATAATTTTCTTTACTTAATGTCAACCAGACAGATGTGTTGTTTTTTTTATATTTCAACTTAAAGAATCCATTCTCATCAGTCAAGGTGGATGCCAGGCTATTTTTATCATAAATACTTGCCTGACTGACGCCTTCCTCAGTCCTTATATTCTTAATATATCCCTTTACTGTAACTCTGTTGAATTGCGTATCCATTTCTGCATCCAGATCCAGTTTCTCTGGCGCATATCTGATAATTATATAGCCCGGCAATTCCTTGAATTCATATTCATTGCCTAATTCTTTAACCAGCAATGTCCCAATGCTGCCAGAAAATTGCTCATTTAGCAGTGGTCTATCGGCTTTCAGCAAGCTACTTTCATATGAAAAATAAAAATCATTGCTCTTGGCCAGAGTGTCCAGTAACTGACGAAGTGTAAGATCCTCAGTGTAGTCGAACTGGATTTTTTTCTCCAGCATCATCTGGGAAAACCCTTCGTATGAATGAAATAAAAAAAGCAAAAGTAGGAGAGACCCCTTAAAAATAGTTTTGGTATGAGGCATTTTCAAATTAAAACAGGGAATAGAACAGGATTAAACAAAGTAAGCACCAAAGTTTTACGCCCTAGTGCCACTTTATAAAGTTACTTACTCGATAGCAATTTTTTTATCTTGTTTCGAGATTTTAAGATTTAGGGTTTCTCTCAGTACTTGAAGGTTTTCATCCAATGATTTATACTCCAATGTAGTGGTGATAGGCAGGTTCTTGAGTTCTTCTCTTGCGATCACAATGTCAGCCCCGTAAGCCTCATTAAGTATAGCTACTAAATCTTGTAATGGGGTCCTTTCGGCCTGGAATTTCTTGCTTACATAGTAATTGTAAAGGGTGTTCCCCGGACTGCTTTTTTCCATGTTTCCTGTTTGTCGATTTACCGAAAGCTTTTCGTCCGGCGATAGTATTTCTTTTCTGCCATTGGTCTCCACTTGTACAGAGCCCGTGACTACAATTACTTCAGTGGTGTTGCCGGCATTTTTGACATAAAAACTAGTCCCCAAAACGGTGATTTGAACTTTCTCGGCTTGAATTATAAAAGGCTTATGCTCATTTCTCTTTACATCAAAGAATGCTTCTCCACCTTTCATACTCACTTTTCTTTCCTTGGCAAAAAGCTTCTGGGAGTAACGCAAGCTTGTATTTTTATTCATAGTGATTCTAGTGCCATCCAGCAGAGGAACCTCAACAGGAAGATTTTCTGACTGAAGTTCAACCGAGCTGAAATAAGCTCTTCCTGACTGGGGGAGGAAATTGGAATAGACCCAAGCAGATATCAAAAGCAAGGTGATTGCAGCAGCAGATCTAAACAGGTTGTTATACAAAAAGCGCTGGTTTTGCTTCGGTGTACCGGCTGTATTTCCATCTCTTACTTTGATAAATTTATGCCAGGCTTCATTTTCATCCACATTGCTTTTTTCCAGCAAGAGTTTGCCTGAATTCCATACCCACTTTATTTCTTCGAATTGCTTTTTATTTTCGGCGTCACTTTCGATCCATTCTTGAACAGCTTTGGACTCCTCTACATCGCTTTCCTGAAGCAAATATTTAATCAATTTTTCTTCGTTCATGGTTTCCATAGCTTATAGATTAATCAGAAATAGTAAAAGCAACGGAAGAAACTCAGCCAATTCTACCCGTAAAGTTTTCAGTGCTTTACCCATATGTGCTTCCACCGTTTTCAGTGAAATCCCGAGCCGATTGGCTATTTCCTGATATTTCAGTTCCTCAAATCTGCTTAGATTAAAGACTAACCGACATTTTTCGGGCAGTTTTTCCAGTGCCAGTTGAAACCGCTCATGCAGCTCATTCTCTTGGCCCCTGATCTGCTCACCGACTTGATCAGGTTTTCCCTGAGTCATTTCGTAATGTGCATGTTCCCAATGCTTTCGTTTCACTTTCTGATGGTTGATATGGTTCAGACTGTCGTGGTACACAGCGCGGTATAGATATGCTTTCAGCGAACTGCTGATTTCAAGGGATTCCCGCTTTTCCCAAAGTTTCAGAAACACACTCTGAACGATTTCCTCGGCATTTTCCGATTCTTTCAGTATAGCCGAGGCATAGGCATGCAAAGGCTTAAAGTAAGTTTTGAACACGGTTTCAAATGCCTGTTCATCGACGAGCGTAAGGGTATTTGAGGGTTGTGGTAGTTCTTCTGTCACTTGCGGTTTGGGATGCTTCATTGATATGACAAGCTGAGCCGGTCTTACCCTTAGTGCTTTTGGTAAAAATATGGAATATTAGTAAAAAAGCGGGAAGTCAGAAGACGGAAGACGGGAGGATTGCAGCATCTCAATGAAATCGTATCACATGTTCTTTTGATTAGCAATTCCCGCTTTTTGATTCTTCGGTCTTCGGTCTCCCGTCTTCCAGCTTCTCAAAACCTCACATTTACCCCGGCCGTGAATCCCAGAACTACCGATTGGTATTTACTTCGCCTCATCTCATCCCAAATCACCAGTCCGGAGTGCTCGACTTTATCCAGTTCTTCTGAATGGATATAGGAAAGGCTGGGCCCTGCGAAGACATGCATGCGCTCTGAAATCTTCAGCGCAGGGAGTAACTGGAAACTGAACTTGGAGAAATCGCTGTCTTCAAAATCCGTCAGGTATTTGCTGACTCCTTCCACATCCAAACGGAAGAGCCTGCTTTCTATCAGATTCAAGCCTAAACCTGCTTCAAATCCATAGGGCAAATCTTTCATATCAAAGTTGGTTCCCACTCCAAAAATTCCATACAGCCGTTTTCCACCCGAGCGAAAAGTAAGAAAGGAATTGAGATTCTCATCTATGGAAAGCCCGAGTCTTCTGTCTCCGTCCTTCACGATATTGATCAAACCGATGGTGAGATCACTGCTGTCTGCGATATTGATCAGACCGATTTGCATGCCTTTGACAGTTTTGGCCCGATTTACAAGCCCTGAGATCTGAATTCCTTCCACCTGATCAGCTACGTTTGCGATTCCCGAAATTTGCAATCCGTCCACTTTTTTGGCTACTGAGGATATCCCCGCGACTTGTACTCCGTCTATTTCGGGGGAAATGTTTGCGATACCTGCTACTTGGAGTCCATTTACAGATTTAGAGATGTTGGCAATTCCGGCAACCTGAAAACCATCTACACTGTCGGCCAGATTTGAGATTCCGGCGATTTGACCTCCGGTTACATTTTTGGCTGTATTGAATATGCCCGAAGCCTGAAAAGCTGAATTTCCCAAATTTATATTGCCTATTCCTGCTATTTGGGCGGATTCAGTTGCGTCAGCGCTTTGGTTAAGAATGCCTGCCACTTGTACTCCGAATACCTTTCCTGACACATTGTTCCATAGCCCGGAGATCTGGGCGCCATGGAGGTCACCTTTGACTATACCTGCCAAACCATAGATGGCGGCACCGGTTTCCCCACCGGACAACCCGGTAAGTAAGTGAAGACTGAAGCTGTTTGTATAGTCAGCAGCAGTGCTTCCATGGGTGGATACAGGATAAAAGAGCCCCAAGTGGGCAGGACTTTTCTCCTGGGCATACGAAACTGAGATTACTCCCAAGAAAAGGAATGAAAGAAGGGTGATTTTTAATTCTAAAGTCTTCATTTGAAATGGTAATTTTTTGAAAGTGTGTTTTAATCGCGGAGAACGGGGAGGTTTTCTCAGAGGTCATAGGCCTGACTGCCATCAGACAAGTACTCGCTGAAAAGGTCGCTGAATGATGCAGATTTTTTCGTTAGCGTTATCCTGCTTCTCCAGAAGCTGGATTTAATTCCCGCTTTTTTTACTAGTTGTGCCAGCCTTATCGGTTGGTCAGAAGACCAATGGCATGATTATTTTTTAGTAAAGGATCAATCGAGCAGCAAAGCGATCAATTGTGAAGGAGCGTTGACTTGGAAGACTTTATGATCTTCCAGCTCCTTATTGAGGGCGTATTCCAGTTCGAAAATCAATCCATTCAGGAAGATTTTGTCCATTTGGAGATCATAGATAAAGTGATCGTGTTTTCGTGCTCCAGTCAATACTATTCCGTATTCGCCAAAAACTTGGGTGATTTTTCGGAGTTGGCTATATTTTCCCATACTGTCGTTTTTTGTGGTGTTGTAGCTATGACAGCAGTGGGAGGGATTACCCTTAGTTGGGTAGAAAAAAAGTAAAATTAAACCGCAAAGCACACAGAGGTTTTCACAGAGAACCGCAAAGAGCAGTTCATTAAGAAAAAGTACCTCGAACCTTGAAATATCAGTTTAAGGGAGTTCTGTAACTTTTCCAAAGTTCGAAACTTTGGAAAAGTTAATTTTTGAATTTGATTAAATCATAACCCGGAAGCAATTGATTTTAAGCCTCTTTCATTGATTAGTGATTCCCTTACTTTAAGCTTTCTAAATGAACCGATGGGATCAATAGCGCCACCTGATCTGCGTATGGCTTCAGCCAGCAGGGGACGAAGATCGGTTCTATAGGCATCCTGCAATATTTCCTGTGCCCCGGTCACATCATGGATTTCCTGTGCAGCTTCCAATGATTTGCTATCCACTAAAAGTGCTTGTGCATAAGCAAGCTTAATTGCCTGAACGGATTGAATCAGGTCTTCCATAGGATCCTTCAGATTATGACTGGCATCGATCATCCAGGAAAGTGGGGGATTATTGGTTTCTTCAAAACCCTTCACCAGTTCTTGAAAAATCAAAAATAACTGGTATGGTTTGATGCTGCCTACGGTCAGATCATCATCCCCATATTTGGAATCATTGAAGTGGAACCCTCCCAATTTTCCTTCAGTCATGAGCGTGGCCACGATCTGTTCAATATTTGTATTGGGCAGGTGGTGACCAAGGTCCACAAGCGTATAGGCCTTTTTGCCCAGTTTATTTGCCAGCAGGAAGGAAGTTCCCCAATCCTGAATTACCGTGCTGTAGAAATAGGGTTCATAGGGCTTGTATTCAATAAGAAGCTTCCAGTCATCAGGCACGGCTTTATAGATTTCCTGTAGGGATAAATGCGTGTTTTCCAGAGATTTTCTCAGGCTATGCTGTCCCGGGAAACTGCTCCCATCAGCCAGCCAGACGGTCAATGCTTTGGAACCCAATTTCTCTCCAATCTCGATTACCTGCTTATTGTGCTCCACTGCCAATTCACGGACAGCTGACTCAGAATTGGCCAAGGAACCGAATTTGTAGCTGTTTTCCTGATTAGCCTGATCTTGAAAAGTATTGGAATTGACGGCATCGAAACCGATTCCTACTTCCGATGCGCTGTCTTTAATGGTTTGGTAATCATTGGGTATATCCCATGGTATATGAAGTGAAACAGCATTACTGGATTGGTTAAGGGCATGAAGAATTCCTACATCCTGGATTTTCTGGATTAATGTGGCAGGTTCCCCACCACCGGAAAATCTTCCAAAACGGGTTCCGCCGGTTCCCAGCGCCCAACTTGGGATAGCTATTTGCAAGGCTTGAAGCTTGGAAATCAGTTCTTCTACTTTGTAGCCTTTCTTGTCCAGACTCTCCGCCAGGAATTCAAAGTTTCGGGCATGCTCGCTTAATTTTACTAAATTCTGATCTTGTATTTGATCTGATGTAAGTTTCATAGATTATGTTTTTTTTAACCGCAAAGGGCACGGTTACGTTAGTCAAAGTTATGTTGTCCTGCTTCTACAGAAGATGGGCTTTTAGTTTACGTTTTTCTGATAGAAACCACAGCGGTCACGGAGGTTTGCGCAGAGGGCACTTTATAGTAATTATTGTCAGGCAAAGTGCCTGCCTGTCATTAGGCAGGAAGTTTAAGCTTGTCAGGCTGAGCGAAGTCGAAGCCCCATTACTCAATTGATGTAGTCGATGCTTCTTTAGTCATCCTGCTTCTCCAGAAGCTGGACTATTAATTAGCTTCCAACTTCCTCTTCTTTCTCCGCTTTATTCATCCAAAAGGAAGCTGAGCCAAACCAAATTACAGTGCCGATCAGCATCAATGTTTTGGAAAGTTCAGGGGAAATTATTCCATTTAAAACCAAGAAAGAAGGGATGAGTGTCAATGCTAAAGCAGCGAATGATATAATTTTTAATAAATTTTTCATAATCAATAGGTTAATGGTATAGTAGGAGAGGCGGTTGTCACTTTTTTCTGAATGGTTTTTGAAGCAAGTAGGTAAACAAAAACGGCTACAAACCAGCCTGGCAGACCAAGGAAGAAGATTTCAATTCCTCCCCAGATATTCAGTCCTAGGCAGAAGACCAGTGATACAGCCCAGGTGATTCCCACAGCCGGATTGAAATGTGACTTGGTCAGTTCTGCGTAATTGCTTGCTAGCCCCATTTTTGGAAGGACAAACACATCCAAGAAAATCACCGCCCCTAGAGGCATCAAGATCAGTCCGTACAGTGCCACAAATTCCAGCAATTGCATCACCAACGCAGGAAAGCAAGCTGCAATCGTCGTGACCAAACCCACGAAAAGTGTGACTTTCCACGTTTTCCACTTGGGATTTATTGATTGGATCGCAAGTCCGGCGCGATATAGTGTTGGATTGGCGGTGGTCCAGCCCGCGATTACTACGCATACTGCGCCTGCTATTCCTGCAGCTTCATAGGCGATGGGGCCCGGCGCAAATACCAAGCTGCCCTGGGATTCCAAGAGGAATAGGGAGTACAATATCCCTGAAGCCATCCAGGCAATAAAATGTCCTAGAAATACACCCGTAGCGGATGAAAATCCATACGTCCATTTCTTGGCGTAGCGAAGGAGAGACATATCTGCCATTCCGATATGCATGCCCATATTGCAAAACCAGGCGAAGAACATGATGTGCCAAAAGGTGAACTTGCTTTGTCCTTCCAGCGGTTCTCCAGTCCAAATTGTGGATTCAGCTACGGGCCAAAATTCAGAAAAGGAGTTGATTCCCAATCTGGGCAAAACGCCTACTGCAGCTGCAATAAATATCATAATCATCCAAGGTGCTGCGATATTGGCGAATTTTGAGATAACCGTGAATCCGAACATAGCTACAACCGTAGTGATAGCTCCAATCCCAAAAACAGTGATAATCCATCCCACGCTATTTGGATAAACATCCGTAAGTGACGGCATGGGAAGATTGAAAGGTATCCCGACTGCCGTGGCCGACACAGCGATCATCGATCCTGCTAGGAAGCAAAACAGTGCCGCATTTACTAAGTTATAAACAAGTGTAAAACGATTTCCTGCGATTTTTTCTAATTGGTAATAAAGCGTGGTACGGGTTTTTACGGCAACTTTTCCTGTGAAAAATGCCCAACTGAGAATAGCTAGAATATTTCCTACAATCAGCCCGCTCACCAAATCGCCAGCAGAAGCTCCGTGTGCTACGAAAAGTGGGCCTAGTACAAATTCAGTTCCTGCCGTATGCTCGCCTGCGTAGGTGCCTATAAAGCTTTTCCAGCCTTTAAGTTTGTTCTTGGGAATTGGAGTCCGCTCGTATTCATTGACAGCTTCCAGACGCTGTTTTAGGTTTTGGTTTGATGACATAGGTTTTTCTTATGGGCTTGAAGTTCAAATTAGGATAGGGGACGCTTTCAAGTATCCTGTAGTATATGGTTAGAGACAGATAGAAAGTTGTAGATATGATTATCCGCAATGATGCCAGTAGCCATATTTTCTTTGTTTTACAGGCTAGAAGACCGAAGACGGGTGACCGAAGTGACCTAAATGATAAACTTCACCAAATTCCTTTATGCTTTAATCTCTTTAGCGATAGAAAAGCGGATATATATATAATTGTGATTTTTTTTTATACTATCTGTCAAACTCTATAATCTGGATTTTCCCATCGAGTCCGGAAGGCATGGTATTCCATTTACTGGCATCAAAAGGCTTGTAATCTATCGTAACAAAGTTGATTTCATGGTAATTTCTCCATTGTATGCCTTTTCGATCTAGGTGTCTGATACTATTTGCCATGAGGTTTGCCACTTCTATTTTAATTGTGTTTTTCCCATGCTGCAGTTGGTCACTTATGTCAAGTTGGTAGGGGATACTCCAGATATTTCCGGCATATTCTCCATTGATCCAGATTTTGGCACTTTCATACACCTTGTCAATAGTCAGTAAATAATGCTTTCCTTCCGTCTTTGAAAATTGAAATTCAGAGGAATAGCTAGCTTGACCTGAGAAATCATCCGCTTCCGGATCTCCATTGTTTGTCCAGGGTGTTAGGTTTGGCAAAGTTTGGGAAGCAGGGAGTTTTGGTTGCCCCTGAGTAAAAGAAAGCTTCCAATCTTTTGATATATCAGTGACATTTGACGGGTTGCTGTAATCAGTCCAGGAAGGAATGTTTAAGTCAGTTGGAGCATCATAAGTCTTGAGGAAAATGGATTCTCCTGATTTCAGGAAAATAGTTACACTAGTCCCTGCACTTGAATTTCCGGAAGGTATTTTTCCTGTTTTACCCGTCAGAGGATCCATTGCCATCACTGTTCCTGATTTAGTGTTCAGTGTAATTGCTTGGGACACGGTCTCGGAAGTATGGTTTACAAGAAAGTAATAGGTACCGTCGGCTACTTTTCTTCGGATAAAATCAAGCCCGGAATCCACGAGGGTTTCTCTATAGATTCCCAGACTTTCCAATGTCTCTGTCAGATCCCCGGAAAGGAATACCTGGCCTTTTCCTACTTTTGATTTTCCGTTTTTGAAATCTATGGCTTCCCACAGTTGAATGAAAATAGCTTCATTTGAATTCTTGTCAGAGTGTTGCCCGGGGATGGATTTAGGCTTGGATTGAAAGATCACATTGGCTCCATCTTCTGCCAGCTTTAGAATATTTCTTAGCGTTTCAGTGGGCATGAATTCCGTATCTGAGATAAGCAGCACCTTTGCCGAATTTTGTTCTGAAGTCTGTATGGTTCCGTTTTTTGCCTTGGATTTTGAAATCATATCATCGGAAATAAAATCAACCGAATATCCGGCATCCATCAGTTTTTTGGATTGCTTGTAAAACTCCGTAGGATGGAGCCACTCATCTACCGCATGTACGGTAATCATCTCCATTCGGCCTTTTGGCTCGGCCCAGACATCATATACAGGCCAATAGATCAGCAGTTCATTATCCGCTTTTCCTGCTTGCAAAATTGCCTGTGATCTGGCAATGTAGCCATTGAATCCCTTGAAGTGAGGCCAAAGGCTATTTTGCTGAGTAAGATTGAGTGAAGCATAAAACAACCAACCAGGATACGAAACATCTTCAGGACTGTAGGTGACACCATGATAGAAAATGTGATTGACTCCCGCAAGGAATGCCTGCTCTACTTCGGGTTTCATCTGGGCAAAAGAGGATTTAAAATGCTCCCCCAGCCAGGTAAAGGTCTCCAATGAAACCAGATTTTTGCCTGTCACATGTGCCGCTGAGGAAGCGAACTTCAGCATGATGGGATCAGGATCTACATTTCGGATATCCGCGCTGTCTCTTCGCAAACCGGGAATAGGGAAATAGCTTGATCCGAAGGTTTCACATTCAGGAATATCCACTGCGGCATAGAGATCGAGCAGATTTCCGGGAGAACCATGGGCTTGGTTTTTGGTCAATTTGGATTGGTTGTGAGCCCAACTTGTCCAGTTCCTTGTGAAATTATTCAGTAGTAGATCATTGATGGTTTCCCGGTAGTCAGATTTTACTCTCCGCACTATATCCAAGTTTTCTTCACTTTCCAAGTAGGGCAGATACTCCTTCAAATCATATCCTCTACGCTTTTCGAATTCTTCAAAAAAGTTGGGGGTAAAATCTGCTCCATATACTTCAAAGCTATCATTATAAAATGCCCGGAAACCGAAATCCTTACCCGCGAATGCTTTTTGGAAATGCGAATTATATGCATCAACTGCCGATTTACTGAAGTGATCCAAGGTAAATCCAACGCCTCCCGGCGCTGCGCGCTTTACCATCTGGCCTGTTTTGTCCAAGAAAATGGCTTTGATCTTCCAATCTCCGGCTTCATCCCAAATTAGTTTTCCCTCAGCGTCCACATATTCTGTGATTTCCTTGGCGTGTTTATTCTCATCGTAAGCCATCACTGCTATGAGTTTTGCATCGGGCTGGTTTTCTTTTTTCTTCTGAAAAAGAATGGGAGTAGCGAGCATCAGGCCATTTTCTTTTTCATAATCCTGAATTACCATTCTGGTTGCTGCATTCTCCATGCTTACCTGCGGACCTCCAAATGGCCAGCCTGTTCCCTGGGTCATATCCACACCCATTCCGAGTGAATGAGCTTTATTTATCGTAAAATCAAGCATGCGCAGCCAATCTTCAGAAAGAAAGTCGATGTAGCGCTCTTCGTAGCCTTTTGCCCCATAGATGGGAGCGATTTCCACTCCGCCCAGACCGGCCTCATGGTAGGTGTCCAATAGTTTGGAAAGGTTCTCTTCATCCACTGCGCTTCCCATCCACCACCAGCGCGTCCATGGTTTGGCAGTTTGGGTGATTTCAGGCCATTCAGTTGAAATAGGTACTTTTTTCTCGATTTGTTGAAAACCAAAGAACAGGAGTGCTGGGATGATGAGGATAAGTAAGCCTTTGTATTTTGGGGTCATTGGAAATGAAGGTTATCGTAGATCAAAAACGTTTGGGAGTTCTACCGAAATAGGAGAGTTGTCAGGATTGGTTTCCATAATATCAGCCATGTGTTTCCACCAGCGTTGGACTATCTTGGTGCTGCCAAGATCTTGCGAGTTGGCTTCCCCTGCTATCACCTGAAAAGCAAAAAGACAGGAGGTCTCTTTGTCTAAAAAGATCTGATAATCCACGATTCCGGTGTCTTTGAGTAAAGCGACCAGTTCGGGCCAAATCTCTCTGTGTCTTCTTTCATATTCCTCTTCGAAACCGGGGATCAATTTCATCCGGAAGGCTAGTTTTCTTGGCATTTTGAAAAGTGAAAATTGGTAGTAAGAATATTTACAGCATGTAATTTATAAAAGCTGGTTGGTTAGAAAAATGAATATTTCGCTTATCATAGAAATATTGCTTTAATCCCTTAAAAGTTGCTTATTCAGGCAAAACGCTAGGTTTTTTGTGCAAAAACCAAATGATTATTGCGCAGAAGAGGTCAAATTCTAAATCTTAAAAAATAGATAAAAACAGCTCTTAGGCTAGTTTAGATGGGATCGATTGTGCAAAGAGTCTTCATCAAAATTGCATAAAAACGAATCTGCTAAAAGCTATAATAGAAACCATAATTCAGTTCCATAATGAAGTCAATTACATTTTTCTCCCATTCAAAAAATATTTTCTATTTGCTCTTTGGTCTTGCTGTAGGTACGATGCAAGGCTGCAATTCTAAAACGTCTGATACGGTAACAGAGGTTGCGGAAGAACCGGATCCTTGGGATTTGCTGCCTTCAATCCGTGCACAGATAGTGGCTCCCGAATTTGAGGATCAGGATTTTTTGATTACTGATTTTGGAGCCAAAGAAGGAGGTAAGTTCAAAAACACGGATGCTTTTGCGGCAGCTATTAAAGCCTGTAGCGAAGCAGGGGGCGGAAGAGTGGTTGTGCCTGCGGGAACATGGCTCACGGGAGCGATTCATTTGAAATCAAATGTCAATTTGCATTTGGCAGATGATGCGGTGATTCAGTTTAGCCGGGATGATAAAGACTATTTACCGGTTGTGTTTTCACGGTGGGAAGGCATGGAGTTGATGAATTACTCGCCTTTTATTTATGCTTTTGGGCAGGAAAACATAGCAGTCACAGGAAAAGGGGTTTTGGATGGGAATGCGGATATGAAAAACTGGTGGTGGTGGTGCGGAGCAAAGCATTATGGATGGAAAGAGGGAATGGGCAGACAGACGGAAGCCCGGACGCTGCTCCATCAGATGGTCGCGGATGAAGTGCCTGCGGAGGAAAGAATATTTGGAGAAGGACATTATTTGCGCCCCCAGTTTGTGCAGTTTTACAAGTGTAAGAATATTCTGATTCAGGATGTGAAACTGATCAATTCACCGATGTGGAACATTCATCCTGTGCTGAGCGAAAACATAACGATTGAACGCTTGAGGATAGAAACCTTAGGGCCGAATAACGATGGTGTAGATCCTGAGGCCTGCAAAAACGTGTTGATCAAGGATACTTATTTTGATACAGGCGACGATTGTATTGCCATCAAGTCAGGCAGAAATCAGGATGGAAGAAATATAGGAGTGGCTTCAGAGAACTTTATTATCGAGGGATGCACCATGAAAGAAGGCCATGGTGGTGTAGTCATCGGCAGTGAAATCTCAGGTGGAGCGAAGAATATTTTTGCACAAAACCTGGTGATGAGCAGTGAGAATCTGGATCGGGTTCTTCGTATCAAAACCAGCTCAAAGCGAGGCGGAACTGTGGAGAATGTCTATATGAGAAATGTGAAAGTAGGTAAATACAAAGAAGCTGCGGTACGATTCAATATGTTCTACGAAGAGGAGGGAGATCATATTCCCCAGATCAGGAATGTAATCGTAGAAAACCTACAGGTGGAAGACGGTGGTAAATATGCCGTGA
The DNA here is from genome assembly GCA_965651895.1 of uncultured Algoriphagus sp. Taxonomy (GTDB): domain Bacteria; phylum Bacteroidota; class Bacteroidia; order Cytophagales; family Cyclobacteriaceae; genus Algoriphagus. The sequence goes on from CBFGUY010000029.1 coordinate 29,388, forward strand.
TGATAGATGCCTATGAGGATTCACCGGTGGAAAATTTCCAGATGATAAACAGTAAGATCAATGGTGTAGATGAGCTATTTAAAACCAATCACTTCAAGGATGTCAAGTTTACTAATGTGACAATCAATGGCAAAGAGGTGAAAGAGCTGGTGAAGACAGAGGAGTAGGAGAGCTGGATTGATCATGGAAGGCCGAAGTGTTTATTGGAAAGGGTTTGTAAATTATTTTACCCCTAAGGGCCGATTAAATGCAAAATCAAAGGCTTCCCGTTTAAGACCTCAACCATAGACTGCCTTTATTTAGCCATGTTTCCCTTAAATTCGTGGTAGAACTGAGAAATTAATTGATAGTTACCTAACTACACTGACACGACCCACCGAATGAGAGAACTAGATGAAATATTAAATAGCACCTCCCACAGACCTTTTGAAATTCCTCATGGGAATTGGATATACTACCAAGAATGGAACAGAGCTTTATTTTTACATTGGATAGTCCCTTTTGAATTATTAAGAGAATGTGTTCCTCCAAATTTGAACATAGACACTTTTGAAGGAAACTGCTACATTTCTTTGGTTGCTTTTACCATGGAAAAAATAAGACCAAGATTATTGCCTTCCATTGAATATGTATCAGACTTTGATGAAATCAATGTGAGGACATACATTGAAAATGACGACAAAAAAGGAGTTTACTTCTTGAATATTGAAGCAGGTAAATCTATTTCTGCTTTTGTTGCAAAAACAATTTCAGGATTACCCTACGAGAAGGCAAAAACCCATCGGACAGACAAATTGTACAGCTCAGAAAACCCACATAAAGGATTTAGTCTAAATGCAGAATTTGAGATTGGGCAAGAAATAGACAACAAAACGGAACTTGATAAATGGCTTACAGAACGTTACTGCCTATATCTGGACAAAGACAACAGGCTTTATCGTTATGACATTCATCATAAAGAATGGGAATTAAAGAATGTGAATATTAAGAACTTAAAATTGAATTATAAAATTGGTGAAATTGATCTACATGAAAGGCAGCTAAACTTGACACATTATTCAGATGGTGTAAAAGTAATAGCGTGGAAACGGCAGAAAATATAAGAGGTACATAAGGCAGCAAGGCACTACCAAAAGCGGGACTAAACTGCTTAGATTGGACTTTTTATTACCTTAGAAAACCTTTCAAATCATTTTCAGGAATAATTTTAATGGTTTCTACCACAATCCTGGCATTCAATTCAGCTCCTTCCTCAATCGTATGGGTGTGATCAGAGTCATTAAAAAAACGTGCTTTCACATACTCCTCGCCCAATTGATTGTACTGATCGGCCACAAGTTGATTGAGGTCAATAAAAGCCGTCTCAGTGTCCTCTGCGACTTGCTTAGCCCAGAGGCCATAATCCGTCTCCGCTGTGATTACCTTGCCATCTTTCCAGTTGTTTCGGGGAATCAGCGAACAGACAATCGAAGTGACTCCTTTGGCTTTGGCCGCCAAAATCATCTGACGTAGGTATTGACCGTAGGAGTAAACCGTTTCTTGACGTTTGGTGATGGGATTGTAAATGTGTTCAGCTTCTAATCCTGCACTTTTGATCGTGCCACGGGCTCTGGCTTCATCATCCAGCGGACTTGAATCATTATGCCCAAACTGCATAATCAAATAATCTCCCGGTTCTAATTTCTCCAGCACCTTTTCCCAATGTCCATAGGTCTGAAACGTCCTGCTGCTTGTGCCACCAAGTGCATGATTTTGTACTTTGATTTTGTCTTTATCAAAATACGGAGCGATAAAGTCTCCCCACCCCCAAAGTCCTCCGGCTCCATCTCCTTGGCCATTTTTCACGGTGGAATCTCCGATTAAAAAAAGGGTAGGCTTATCCTTAGTCAGATAGTCTTTGAGTGAACATTCTTCCAAATTACGTATTCCTTCTGTCACTGACCAAGAATTAATTCGTGCACCCGCTTCATTGGTATGGGTGTGATCGCGTTCAAAAAGGCCTTTTACGACTTCCTGACCCCATTTGTCGTATTGGTCAGCTACTATTGAATTGAGGTCAATGAAGAGTGCGCCCTGTTTTCTTGCAGCTTCCCTGGCCCATTTCCCAAAATCCTGATTGGCCCTTTCTGTTTCTCCGTTCTGAAACTTATTTCTCGGGATCATAGAGGCTACAATAGGAGTAGCACCTTTCGCTTTAGTGTCCCTAATGAATTTCTCCAAATACCATCCATAAGTATGAACAGTTTCTGTGGTGCCATCAGGCCAAGTCAATTCCTTAGTGTCATCACCATTGCCTCTAAGTACTCCACGGTAACCCGCTTTGGTGGTATCAGGAATGCTTCCTTCATTATGCCCAAACTGCATAATTACATAATCTCCCGGCTTTAGCGTTTCGAGAACTTTATCCCATCTTCCTTCTTTGATAAAAGTTCTGGTGCTTCTTCCGGCCATGGCCTGATTACTCACTTCTAACTTCGTGGTGTCAAAAAATTCCTGAAGGAAATTTCCCCAACCTCGCTGTAGATTTCCTTCTCCGCCATTTCTTACTGTGGAATCCCCGATGAGGTAGAGGATTTTCTTCTCTACAGTTTGTTGCTGAAAAGCGGTGAAAGCAAATGATAAAATAAGAAGTGACAGGAAATGAAATGGGACTTTGAACTTCATGGAATAATAG
>CBFGUY010000030.1:0-31665 GCA_965651895.1 uncultured Algoriphagus sp.
GAATCTCGCAGCGTTTATAATCATGCCAGTGTGTGTCCGTATCGACATGCTCGATTTCATACCGGCAAATTAATGGCTTTCACCTCAAGATCGTAAACTCTTTCCTCCAAAGTTCATTTTTGAATACCATTATCATAATCCATTTCCGAAATTCAGGCAAAAGCCCTAATTTACTCGCTAAATCCTTCACAATGAGAAAAACGCTCTGGTTTGCAGTATTGCTTTCCTTTACCTACTGCAGTGAAAAAACTGCGCCTCCTGCCCCGGTTTTACCTGTACCTGAAGCTCGCCAGATAGCCTGGCAGGAACTGGAATTCTATGGTTTTGTCCATTTCAATATGAACACGTTCTCCGATAGGGAATGGGGCTTCGGAGATGAAAAACCTGAGATGTTCGATCCCTCTGATCTGCAACCCAGACAATGGGCGCAAGTCGCTTCGGAGGCTGGTATGAAGGGGCTGATCATCACGGCCAAGCATCACGATGGCTTTGTACTTTGGCCTTCAGCCTACACAGAACATTCTATTAAAAATAGTCCTTGGAAGGATGGAAAGGGTGATTTGATCAAGGAATTGGCCGAAGCATGCAAGGAATACGGATTGAAGTTCGGGATTTATTATTCCCCTTGGGATAGAAATCACCCAGACTACGGCAAGCCGGAATATATTACTTACATGCGTAACCAGCTGACCGAATTACTCAGCAATTACGGGGATATTTTCGAAGTCTGGTTTGATGGGGCAAATGGCGGTGATGGATATTATGGAGGAGCAAATGAAACCAGAAAGGTCGATAAGCTTACCTATTACGATTGGCCTAATACGTATAAACTTGTCCGTGATCTACAGCCGGGAGCGATGATGTTCTCGGACGGAGGACCAGATGTGAGATGGGTAGGAAATGAGCATGGCTTTGCCTACGAGACCACTTGGTCCAATCTGATGCGTGATTCGGTCTATGCGGGAATGCCTGAGTACCCAGAAAAATATGCTTCCGGACAGGAAAACGGTACACATTGGGTTCCTGCGGAGGCTGACGTTTCCATACGCCCAGGCTGGTATTATCACAAGTATGAGGATCACAAAGTACGCTCATTGCCGGACTTACTTGAAATCTACTATAAAAGTATAGGAAGAAACAGCTCCCTACTTATCAATTTTCCGGTAGATACACGGGGCCTGATCCATGAAAATGACGTGGAAGCGATCATGAAATTTTCAGAAAAGATCAAGGAAGACTTTGCTGATAATTTGGCTCCTCAGGCTAGGGCAACGGCAAATGACGAGAGAGGTGCTGGATATGAAGTTGAAAATGTACTGGATGGTGATTATGAAACGTATTGGACGACTAAAGACGGAGGCAATTCTGGTGAAATCACCTTAGACTTTGGTGATGAGATCACGTTCAATAGACTGCTTTTGCAAGAATATACACCCCTCGGTCAACGGGTGAAAAGCTTTGTGTTGGAAAAGAAAACGGATGGAAATTGGGAAAAAATCGCCGAAGCCACTACAATAGGTTACAAGAGAATTCTAAGATTCCCTGATGTAAAAGCCAGCTCGGTCCGCATACGGTTTACGGATGGAAAGGACATCCCTGTTATTTCAGAAATCGGGATTTACAATGCTCCAAAGCTCCTGCTGCCTCCTGCTTTCTCCAGAAATAAAGCGGGGGAAATCACTTTGGAAAGCCCAGAAGAAGGCCTGGAAATTTATTACACACTAGATGAATCGAAGCCTTCCAAAGAGAGCAAAAAGTACACTTCACCCTTCCAATCAGAAAATCCCGCTACACTTCAAGCCATTTCTTTAAATCCCGCCACTGGCAAAATAAGTGAAGCTATCACTGCAGAAGTAGATTTGGCAAAAACTAAATGGTCTTCTCCTCAGGGAGAAAAGCTCATAGATGAGAACCCCCAGACCTACGTAGCCAGCAAGGACAATAGTGTCACCATCAACCTGGGGGAGGAAGTTTCACTCCGGGGATTTACTTACTTACCAATGCAGGCACGCTATCCAAGTGGCTTTATCACCAATTACGTTTTTGAAGTAAGTAGTGATGGCAAAAACTTCCGACAGGTAGCTTCGGGCGAATTCTCCAACATCGTCAATAGCCCTATTGAGCAGATTATCAAATTTGACCAAGTCAAAGCCAAATTCATCCGGCTGAAAGCCAGTAAAACGGCCGATGGAAATTCTGCCACATTTGCTGAGGTGGGAGTTCTTACCAAATAGTTATTTGCATATAAAAATGATGGCAAATAACTGGCATAATGGGTACATTGAGCGCTCTAATCAAATAACCCAACTCTAAACCTATGAACAGACGAATTGCGCTCAGGCATTTGGCGCTGATATCTGGAGGACTTGCACTCATTCCTTCCTGTGATTTCAGTTCAGATGATATCCTGGAGGCCTATGAAAACCTGAAAATCACCAATACCCAAAAACAACTTTTGGGAGAAATATCAAACAGCATCATCCCCGCTGGGGAGCTGAAAGGGGCACTGGACCTGGAGATTCCTGATTTTATCCTTGTGATGGTCAATGACTGCCTGAAAGGAGAAGATCAGGAGCTTTTCACCCAAGGCCTAGCTGCATTTCCGGCCTATGCCAAGAAATCAGGAGGCAGTAATTTTGATAAGCTGGATTCTAAGGAGAAAGAAGATCTTATTCAGCAAGGCCTAGGGCTTGAGGAAGAGAAAGATAAAGCCCTCACTTATTTTCTGAATACCACCAAGCGGCTTACTATGCAGGGTTATATGGCTTCAGAATATATTCAGACTGAGGTAATTCCCTATTCTCTAATTCCAGGCACTTACAATGGAGCTGTGCTGATTTCTGATATTCAAAAACCTAGAATTAATGGCTAATCTCAATATCCGTAGCAAACAAGAAAGAACCTACCAAGCTATAGTAATTGGTTCGGGAGCAAGTGGAGGATGGGCAGCCAAGGAATTTGGCGATCTGGGAGTGAAGACACTTGTATTAGAGCGGGGCAGAAATGTAGAGCACGTCAAGGATTATCCAACCACGAATATGCTACCCTATGAATTTAAACATAGAGGTAAGCTGCCACAAAAAGTTTTGGACGAAAACCCGATTGTAGCTAAATGCTATGCTTTTGGGGAAGACTCCGAACATTTTTTTGTAAAAGATGCTGAACAGCCATATGTGCAGGAGAAGCCCTTTGACTGGATCAGAGGCTATCAGGTAGGAGGTAAATCATTGCTCTGGGCAAGGCAGGTACAGCGCTGGTCAGACTATGATTTTGAAGGCCCGGCCAGGGACGGATTTGCTGTGGACTGGCCCATCAGATATAAGGATATTGCTCCCTGGTACAGCCATGTGGAGAAATTTGCCGGAGTATCCGGGAATAAGGATGGGTTGGATGTACTGCCAGATGGGGAATTTCTCCCAGGTTACGATCTTAATATTGTGGAAAAGCATTTTGCCCAAAAGCTGAAAGAAACCTATGGCGGCGACCGCCACATGATCTCAGCCAGATGTGCACATATCAACGGACCGCATGAACAGTTTACAGCGCAAGGCCGGGCTTTTTGCCAAAACAGAAACTTATGCCAGCGGGGATGTCCCTTTGGAGGATACTTCAGCAGCAATGCATCTACTATTCCATGGGCTTTAAAAAGTGGAAATGTCACCCTTAGACCGGATGCAGTAGTGCATTCCATTATTTATGATGATGAATTAGGCAAAGCCACTGGAGTGAGAGTAATCGATGCTCATACCAAGGAAATGGAAGAGTTCTACGCGGATGTCATTTTTGTCAATGCCGCTGCGACCAATTCCAACGCTATCTTGATGAACTCTACCTCCACTCGATTCCCGAATGGTCTTGGAAATGACAGTGGAGTGTTAGGCAAATACTTTGCGTTCCACAATTATAGAGCTGGAGTGAGTGCTTCTTATGAAGGCTTTATGGAGTACACCACTTCTGGAGGAAGGCCTACAAGTGGCTATATTCCGAGATTCAGGAATGTGAAAAAACAGGAAACCGATTTCCTTCGTGGGTATGCCGGAGGCTTCAGTGCCTACCGGGGCGGTGGTTATGTGGCAGATGCAAGGGTAGGAATGGAATTGAAAAACAACATGTTGAACCCTTCCCCACCAGATGGGCCTTGGAGAGTAGGGTCGCATATGATGGGAGAGACGATTCCTAAAGAGTCAAATTACATAGCCTTGGACAAAGATAAGCTTGACCCCTATGGGCTTCCTACCTTAAAATTCGATGTGTCCTATGACGACAATGATGAAAAAATGATCATTGACTACCAGGAGCAGATTTCAGAAATGTTTGAGAAAGCCGGATTTACGGATATTTCAGTTCGTGACGACCACCGGGTTCCAGGACTGGATATTCATGAAATGGGAGGCGTACGTATGGGAAAAGATCCTAAAACTTCCATGCTTAATGGGAATCACCAACTTCATGCTGTACCCAATGTGTATGTGACTGACGGAGCTTGTATGACTTCTACAGCTACCCAAAACCCTACCTTGACTTATATGGCTTTTGCTGCTAGAGCTGCTCACCATGCGGTAAGCGAAAGCAAAAAAGGATAGTTTATCTATACAGCGGAGTTAAAGAAACCCTTGGGGAAGATCTTCCTAAGGGTTTTTTAATATCCCACGTTATAAACTGTTTGATTTTCAAGGGATTCCCCTGATTTTTCCACAATACGTGTAATAAAGTCCCGGGAAATGAACAATTTTCACGTTAATGCGTGTTAAAAGTCAGGTTAATAAACCAGCCCAACGAAATTATGAAAATAGGTATTGTTTGCTACCCGACCTTCGGTGGTAGTGGAGTAGTAGCGACAGAACTCGGTAAAGGCCTTGCTAAAAACGGACATGAAGTACACTTCATTACCTACAAGCAACCTACCCGATTGGATTTTTTCAGCGAGAATCTTTTTTATCATGAGGTGGATATCAAAAGCTATCCGCTATTTGAGCATGCGCCTTATGAACTGGCTCTGGCTAGTAAAATGGTGAGTGTGGTCAAGTACGAACAACTGGATCTCCTCCATGTCCATTACGCCATTCCCCATGCTTCTGCGGCATATATGGCCAAGCAGATCCTGAAAACTGAAGGAATACAAATACCTGTAGTGACGACACTTCATGGAACAGACATTACATTGGTGGGCAAAGATCCCAGTTATGAGCCTGTAGTGACTTTCAGTATCAATCAATCGGACGGTGTCACCGCCGTCTCTCAAGACCTGAGAAAAGAAACCTTTGCCTTTTTTGACATACAACGTGAAATCGAAGTTATTCCAAATTTTATAGATCTGGAGCGGTTTAAGCGTCAGAAAAAGGAGCATTTCAAACTGGCTATCTGCCCAAATGGTGAGAAGCTTTTGGTACATACTTCCAATTTCAGGAAAGTAAAGCGGGTAGAAGATGTCATCCGTGTTTTCTACGAGGTGAGAAAAGAGATCCCGGCAAAATTGCTTTTGGTGGGTGATGGTCCTGAGCGGGATAAAATGGAGAGACTATGTAGAGAACTGGGAACTTGCGATGATGTTCGCTTCTTGGGCAAACTGGATGCTGTGGAAGAAGTCCTCTCAGTTGCCGATCTATTCTTGATGCCCTCTGAGAAGGAAAGCTTTGGGCTGGCTGCCTTAGAAGCAATGGCCTGCGAAGTGCCTATACTATCCTCCAATGCAGGAGGCATACCGGAGCTTAACATCGATGGTGTGACCGGGTATGTATGTCAGATAGGAGATATACAAAGTATGAAGGAAAAAGCACTTTATATTTTGGATGAAGCCAATCTGCCGAAATTCAAAACAAATGCACTGGAAAGAGCTAAGGAGTTTGATATTTCGGAAATTTTACCACTTTATGTATCTTATTATCAAAAGACTATTGAATCTACAATGGCACAGATTTGATCCTTGCCTGATTATTGTCATTAAATTCTCAGAGACAAAACACAGTTTTGGATTATCTTTGTAAAATAATGCCGGATCAGAGCCGGAAGATGAAATAGAGTTTTATTAAGTAGCTTACGAATCGACACCGTTAAAAAACATCATTAAAACTTAGGGGATAGTGATTTTTTTAATTCTTAAAGATTCATAAGGCCTATAAAAGACAAATTATAATCATATGAAATCGAGCATGATCCCGTACCTACGGGATCACACACTGAGATGATTATCAGTAATGCGAGATTCCATGTGGCCGTTAAAAAACAAATTATAAACACATGAAAAAGATTGGAAGATTGGATAAGCCGGACAATTTTGGCACAGCCCAAATGTTCTCCAACCCTATTCTGGAAAGAATTACGCGCACGCCTATCTGGATGCCTATCGCAATGTTTATCATTTTGGGATGCACTTCAGTATATTTTGGGATACAGAAAACTGACGTGGGTATTGGTACGGCGATCTTATTATTTGTGACAGGTTATATAGGATTTACCTTCGTGGAATACATGATGCATAAGCACTTTTTCCACATGGAACCTAACACTCCCATCAAAGACAAGTTGCAATATACTGTGCATGGTGTTCACCATGATTACCCAAAGGATAAGGATAGATTGGCCATGCCTCCATTTGTGAGTGCCGCCTATGCCGCTATTCTCTATTTGATCTTCAAACTGATCATGGGAGATCTAGCCTTTTATTTCCTTCCTGGGTTTTTGTTTGGCTATGCGTTGTATTTGGGAATCCACTACTTGGTACATGCACTACAGCCTCCTAAGAACTTCATGAAAGTTCTTTGGGTACATCATGCCATCCACCATTACAAGGATCCTGACGTAGCATTTGGTGTGAGTACTCCCCTGTGGGATTACATACTTGGTACTGTGCCAAAAAGAGATTAATAAATTAACCTCCTGAAATTCAGGAGGTTTTTTTCTGATATTTCTCTCAGCTTTACCGTATTTCAATTGAGAGAAGGAAGTGAATGTGGATATTCAAGTACAAGTAATAAAAAAATGCAGGTATCAATTATAGGTTTAGGGTGGATTGGGTTGCCCTTGGCAAGGCTACTTCAGGAAGATGGGTACGAAGTAGTGGGAAGCACTACCTCTTCGGACAAACAAGCTGGCCTGAAGCAGCAAGGAATCAATGCTATCCGTTTTTCTTTAGTGCCATTTCCACAGGGAAAAGGATTTGAGGAACTGTTTTCTAGTAAAGTGCTGGTCATCAATATCCCACCCCGCAGTAGAACTACAGACGGTAGCTTCTATCTGGAGCAGCTCAAATTTCTCCAAAGCATGGTGGAGCAGTCTGGAATCCAAAAAGTGATCCTTGTGTCCAGTACTGGGGTTTATCCTGAAGTAGCCCGTGATGAAGCATATCGTGAAGATGATTTGGTAACTGAGGAAAACACCGGAAATATCACACAATTTAAAGGAGAAAAAATATTCCATGGATTAAAAACCCTGACAATTGTGCGTTTTGGAGGGCTGCTAGGAGATAACAGGATACCGGGAAAGTATGTGGCAGGGAAAGAAGGTATAGCCGGACATACCCGCGTAAATTTCATTTATAGGAATGATGCGGCCAGACTACTCCATTGGATTATTAAAAAGGAGCTATGGAATGAGACGTTCAATGGGGTAGCACCGATCCATACTCCAAGAAAGGATATTTATGAGAAGAATGCGGCAGACTTAGGCCTACAACCTCCGGCAAGCTATGCGCCCGTGAATGAGGAAGTAAATCGCCTGATTTCGGGAGAGAAAATCTGTCAAACAGGTTTTCGGTTTGACTTTCCGGATCCACTTGATTTCCCCTATTCTCTTGCTGAGTCAGTGTAATTTTGCGCCATTGGGTACAGGTTTTTCCACCATTGCAAGGACAATCCCTCCCTCTTTGGATTCGAATCCTGTGATCAAAATCTCTGACATAAAATCAGCAATCTGACGGGGGGCAAAATTGCATACGCAGATTACTTGCCTACCGATTAACTCCTCGGGTTGATAAAGTACAGTAAGCTGTGCCGAGGACTTTTTCACTCCTAAAGCTTCTCCTAGGTCAACCCAAATTTTATAGGCCGGTTTACGGGCTTTTTCGAACGGTTCAGCCTTTATTATTGTCCCTGCACGCAATTCTATTTTGTCGAAATCTTTGTAATCAATCGTTTGCATAGAAGAATTTTTTCTTAATTTTAGGAATCTTTTACAAAACCCTGACGTAAAGGATTAAAGGTATTCTATTTCTACCATGATTTTACAAACTAGCTTTTCTTTTAGAAAACTCACTGTTTTCAGCATCGCTGTCCTTGGCTTATGCCTATGGGCAGGGAACTCTGTAGCTCAGAGCGAGCACGAAGAATCTGAAATGGAACATGAATTGCCCTCTGATAAGCCTTTGATGGAAGGCTCCTCTGATTTTCATGATGTACCAAGCCAAGATTTAACCACTCCAGGAAGTACTGCAATTGCGCCATCAGCTAAACCTACCCCCCAGAAAAAGGTGCCCCAGGTAGCAGGCGAAGGAAAAAAGCCTGAGCCGAATACTTCGACACTGTCTTTTAATATTTTCCTATACATCGTGGATAAGTTCAAAGCTGATTAACTGAGCAATCAAAATCATAAAAAAGAGAGGTGGATGCGCCTCTCTTTTTTTATGGTCAAGCTTCTGCTAGAAATTCCTTTAAATCCTTAAGACTGATCATCCCTTCATAATAGGCCCTGCCAAAAACCGAGGCAGATACGCCCATATCTTTTAGTCTCCTGAAATCATCAATTCCCCGGACACCACCGCTTGCGGCTAGGTTGATATCAGGAAACCTATTTCTTATAGACTGGAATAGCGCAAAGTTCGGCCCTTCCATAACCCCATCCCTGGAGATATCTGAACATTTCAGATATTTCAATCCCCGCTGGTAGAAGAAGTCAATATGGTCAAACAGGTCAATTTCCGTTTTTTTAAGCCATCCTTTTATTTTGATTTTATTATCAATCGGATTGATGTCAGCCGCAAGGTTGATTTTCTCACGACCATAAGAGAGTAAAAACTGCGCAAATCGCTCCGGATGATTGGCAGCGACAGAACCTGCAGTAACCGTAGCCGCACCGAATTCAAAGCATTTGATCACATCGCCGTCTGTAGATACCCCACCGGTAAAATCAACTTTCAGCGCTGTGTAACCGGTGATGGCCTCCAGAATATGATAGTTTTTGGGCTCTCCTCTGCGTGCGCCATCCAGATCTACCAGATGCAGTCGTTGAATTCCTATGGATTCAAAAGCCTGGGCAATTTCCAATGGATTATTGGAAATAACTTCCTCCGTAGCAAAATCACCTCTTTTTAGTCGGACACATTTGCCATTGATCAGCCAGATAGAAGGAATAATTTCAAACATCACTTAATTTCTTGTTAAATATTTTGACCTGTGGTTCAGCTTGAAGAAAATACTTGGTATCTCACCAAAGCTTTACCAATATGCAAATCTTTTGCTAAACTGACTACTTTTGATGAGGGGTAAAAGTGTCAACATAGTAATTTCAATACTTCAATTTAGCTATTTTTCCTTTAGTACCAGATGCCCAGACAGCCCCACCTGCATGGCCTAGTCTCACTGCATGGAATCCTTCTTCTGAAAAGGGGTGCCAGGTGATACCGCCATCCATGGAGAAATCCGAGCCTGAAGGCCCCACAGCAAGCAGCCATTTTTGCTGCGGAAAGTAAACGGTGCCGGATCGATATCCTCCCGGTTCCGTCTGGGGTTTTGTCCATTCCTTTTTGCCTAAAACAAATATTCCTGAATTACCTTCCTGAAGTTCTTCCTGAAGGTAATCTCCTCCTACTGCCACAATTTCCCCATTTCCCATGCTTGTAATGGAAAATATACCTTGGGAGGATTCTCCTTGGATAAGAGGCGCTCTGAATTTTTCCCAAGTAGTGCCCATATCATTGGAAAAATGAAGATTTGACTCTTTGCCGCCTGTTGCAAGCCAGAGTTCATTACCTATAGCCAGTAATGAAGTTGCGCTGGCCGCAAAAGCTGCCTCCCCTTCCACAGCTCCGGGAAGGGAATCCAAAGGATACCAGCTTTCCCCTTGATTTACAGTCTGGAGAATTGTCCACTTTCCTTCAAAAGGATCACCGATGACAAATCCGTGGTTTTGGGAGGAAAAGCTGATTCCATCCAAAAAAGCAAGTTCATTTTCCTGGTGCTTCAGCTCCCAAGTCAATCCGCCATCAGTGGTTTTGTAAATCACCGCAGGTTGTCCCGCAGAAACAGCCACGGCTGTGAGCGCATCAAAAGCATGTATAGATCTAAAATCCACTGTGTCCAGCCCTCCTATTACTCCGTGATCCCAGGTTTTACCGGCGTCAATAGTCCGAAGCCAAGTCCCCTTGCTTCCGCTTGCCCAAGCGATTTCATCCGTCAACGGGGACAATCCCCTAAGAGAAGCCGCTACGGGAGTTTCCAGAATTTGCCAGCCAAGTGGCTTTTCGGACAGGGTTTCGTCGGATTTTTTACAGGAAAAAAGCGCTACCAAAACTGATAGCGCCAAAAATTTACTTTTGAACATATTATACTTAAATCAAACTACGTCAACTTTTCTATAAGCCTGGATCAATGCTTTTTCCCCATCTATTCCAGGGGAGGCGTTTCCATGCTCCATTCCCATGACGCCCTTGAAGCCTTTTTCATGGATGTATTTGAACACATTGCTATAATTGATTTCTCCAGTTCCAGGTTCCTTTCTCCCCGGGTTATCGCCGATTTGTATATAGGCTATCTCCTCCCAGGTTTTTTCCATGGTGGCAATCAAATTTCCTTCGTTTCGCTGCATGTGATAGATGTCGTAAAGGATCTTGCAGGCTGGGCTATCTACTGCCTTGCAAATCATGTACGACTGATCCGCATGACGAAGAAAAAGATCCGGGTTGTCGCTTAGCGGCTCCATGACCATCACTAACCCTTCTTTCTCCAGCACTTCTGCCCCACGCTTATACGCTTCAATCACATTCCCAGTCTGCACTCCCATGGGAAGATTTCTTTCGAAATACCCGGGAACTACAGTCATCCATTTTGCACCGACCCGCTTGGCTACTTCCACGGATTTTTTGCAAGTATCCACAAATAGATCTTCATGCTCTTTCTTGCCAGTAGTGAGGGAAGTTTTCCAGTTTTCTCCTCCATCGATGACAAAAACGCCCATTCTCATGCCGAGAGACTCAAGGGTTTTGCCTATGAGCGTCTGATCTTCTACTGATCTGCCGAGCATTCCGTTATCCTCCAAAGACCTAAACCCCTGATCGGCCATAAACTTCAGCTCATCCACAATCCCACCCGGAGCGGAATTCCTGAACATTCCGAAATGCGGTGCAAAATCCATGTTAAAGGTAGGTTCAGCTTTGCCTGCGGCAAAAGAAGGCATGCTCATCGCTCCTGAAACTCCTAATAAGGTGCTTCCCAAGCTGACTTTCTTGATAAATCCTCTTCTCTCCATGATTAGATTACTTTGGTTTTGCCAGGAACTGCATGTGGGTAGTAACCGTCGTCACCAGGCAACACCTTAGGCATAGCGTCCCAGGCCAAAGTTTCCGGCATCAGGTCAATCTGTCCGTTCAGGGCTTCCTCCCATGTCAGCGGTTTGCCGGAATACGTGGCATATCTACCCATGATTGCCGTCATGGTACTTTTGGCGGCATTTTCAGCATCAGCATATTTGTATTCACCATTGACTATAGCTTTCCAAAGCAGGTCATGTTCCACCTGATAAGGATTCGGCTGATTTTTTCGGTCATGCTCATAGAGCATATTTCCTTTCCAGTCTTTCAGGATGCCGTGGTTACCTGCGCTTAAGAAGGCGGTTCCCTTTGTTCCCTGGAAGCTTTCATCCACTCTGTTCTGCGCGCCAGGGAAGTGACGGCATTCGCTGTGGATCACAGATCCATCTTCATAGGTGAAGGTTAAGACATGATGGTCATAAATCTCCCCGTGTTCTTTTCCGGTTCTCACCAGACGTCCTCCTGTACCTTCGGCTTTCACCGGATAGCCTTTTTTTACCCAGTTGGCAATATCGATGTTATGTACATGTTGCTCGTTGATATGATCCCCGCATAGCCAGTTGAAGTAGTACCAGTTGCGCATTTGGTACTCCATCTCTGTCTGGCCTGGCTGGCGCTCACGCACCCATACACCTCCGTCGTTCCAATATACCTGACCGTTTATAATGTCACCAATTTCTCCGTCATGGATACGCTTGATGGTTTCTATGTAATTTGGCTGATAATGTCTCTGAAGGCCTACGACTACATTCAGTTTTTTAGCCTTTGCTTCTTCAGCGGCTTTTAATACTTTTCTTATTCCGGCTGCGTCCACGGCTACAGGTTTTTCCATAAATACCTGCTTTCCCTGCTTCACCGCCTCTTCGAAATGCATAGGACGGAAACCTGGAGGTGTGGCCAATATGACCACATCAGCCGCTGCAATCGCTTCCTTGTACCCGTCAAAACCGGTAAACTTCATTTCTTCCGAAACTGCGATTTTCTCCGCACCATATTTTCCTGACAGGGCATCGTAGCTATTGTCCAGGCGATCGCGGAACGCATCTACCATGGCTACCAGTTTGATGTTGTGCCCTGTTTCAAAAGCTTGAAAAGCAGCACCGGTTCCACGTCCGCCACAACCGATCAGTGCAAGTTTCAGTTCGTTGGCAGGAGCGGCATAGGCACCCGGTAGTACAAATGGGGAAGTGATCAGTCCGCCTGTGACGAGCGCCGAAGTTTTGATAAAGTCCCGGCGGGAGTTTTCGAGTTTCATAGATATAGTTATTTAAGGTTTATTTAATAATCGGTAATGGGTTTAGCTTGGTAATAAGCTAAAATCTCCTCCTCGCTTGGTGGATTTAAAGGACGGACTAACCTCATGCCCAAGAATGGTGCTTCAGGAAACCACCATTGGCTTTTGGGGATCTGTGGATCTATTCTCTTCCAGTCCGCCGAACTTACAAAGCGCTTTGCTGAGCTCACTTCCTCTGAAGGTGTATCATAGCTGCCCCCTCTTACCACTCTAGGATATAGCTTAGAGGCAGGATTCACGGGATTTTCTTTTGGAGAGTTGGCGTAAAACTCTGGGTCATATAGATCGGAAGTCCATTCAAGTACGTTACCATAGATATCGTAGAGCCCCCAAGGATTAGGTTTCTTTTTACCGATAGGTTGGGTTGATTCTCCCGAATTTTCTTTGATCCAGGCATAGTCAGCAAGCTGGTTTGGGTCATCCCCATAGAAATATTTTGTGTCAGTCCCTGCCCGGGCAGCATATTCCCACTCTGCTTCTGTAGGAAGTCTATAGAAAACCCCGGTCTTCAGGTATAACCAGTGGCAATACTGTATGGCTCCATACTGTGTCATTCCTATGGCAGGCTTGTTTTCCTTACCCATACCAAATGTCATATCCAGATAAGGAATACTTGGGCGGGATAAACCATCCACTACCTCTCCTAAAGGACCTTCTGAAATTGCCAATTCATAATTTTTATCCAAAAACATTTCAAATGAGTCCCAGGTCACCTCATGCGTCCCCATCCAAAATGCGTCAATTTTCACTTCGTGTGTGGGCTTGGAATCCTCATCCAGATCGGAGCCCATACGAAACGATCCGGCAGGAATAGGCACCATCCCGAATGAAACAGCTGTTCCGGGGATATCTTGGGTATAGGCTTCAAAAGCAAGATCTTTGCTGGAATCAAAGCTGATGAGCATAAGTAAGCCCGCAGCTATATACTTCAAGGTCATAGGTATTGTATAGGTTTATTTCAAATTGTCAATATACTTCGAACTGTTAATTCTTTCCTAAATTTTTTGATGGGTGGACAGCATAAATTTTCACCTCATGACCCCTGGAATAGATGTAAATCCTATCGTCGGAATGAGATATTTTGCGCGTTTTAACGGCTTGGTCAAGCCCTGAATTTGCTTTAGGGCTATGTATGAACCCGCCCTTTCCGTCGCCTAGTAGCACGAGACCCTGGTTAGCGTCATATTTGCCAAAGTACAGCTTTCCATAATCTATGTTTCCTCCCATTAGTACATCCAAATGCCCGTCTCCATTGATATCTACTGCCTCAATGGCATACACCGGAGAAACTTGGGCTTGGATGGGCAGAGGTTTCGGTTTGAATTTACCTTCTTTATTTCTCACAAAATAAGTAGTCTCTAAATTAGTAATGGGGATACTCTGGGCCCCGTTCCGCTCTGTGGCAGTAAACAGTTCATCCATTGTTACATTGGCAAAGGACTTAAAGTCCAAGTATCTCTTTTTTAGGAAAATCACCTGACCCAAGACTTCGTCCCGGCTGGCCGCAGGGTATTTTTTGCCCTGTACATAGTATCCCAAAAATGCATCAATGGAGCCATTAGAGTCAAAATCTTTATATAGTATCTCTGCAGGCTGTGAGCTACTTGCTTTGATTTGGGAGTTCAGTCCTAGGTTACCTACCATCAGTTCTACTTGTCCGTCACCATCCCAATCAGCCATCTGGAGATCATTCCAAAGGCCAAATTCATGCTTTTCAAAAAAGCGGAGTGTCACCTCGCTCCATTGCCCATTGTCGTAAGCAAAAACCTGCACAGGCATAGCTTCACCTACCACAATCAATTCTGGAGTGCCGTCATTATCCAAATCATATACACCAGAGTCTGTCAACATCCCCAGATTAACCAGCGTTGGAGCAAGTTCCTTGGTCTGATCTGAGAAATTCCCCTTGCCGTCGTTTATAAGGATTCTGGCACCAGGAGAAGTAGGGAATTGGCCTGGGTTGACTCTGCCCCCTATAAATAAATCAGGATGACCGTCAAAATTAAAATCCCCTGAAACCACCGTGCCGGTAGGGAAATTCTCAGATGGGATAGCCCCTTCTTTCAAGGAAAAATTTCCTTTTCCATCATTGATATATAAACGATCTGTAAGTACTTCATCTCCAAGCTGAAAATCATAAACACCACCACTGGCCACATAAAGATCCAAGTGTCCATCTCCGTTGGCATCAAAGGCCAAAGCATCAGAATCCTCCGAAAGACGGGCAGCTACAAAAGCCGAAGAGTCCGGTCTGGAAAAGTTGTTTTTCGAATCCTGAAACTGGATAGTAGCACTTACACCGGCTCCGGAACCCAGAAAAAGATCCATCTTACCGTTACCGTTAAAATCTGCCAAGAGCAACGCTTTTCCATTTCCTGAGATAGGATTGATCAAAAGCGGTTGTCGTTTGTAATCATTTATGGATCGAGGGGCACTATTCCGCACAATTGCCAATTCTGCCAGATATGGTGTGGAAGATGCTGGTTTCCTATCGGTATTGACAGTACTTTCCTTCTGGTCTAGCCGTAGCAACTGATTTGCGGGCAAGTCGTAAGTTTTACTGATTTGTCCACCTGGCCAGAGTACTGTCAAGGAATCTATCCGCTCATGGCTTCCTATCCCAAAATGGAGGATCGGGGAAATTGATGATTGATATCCTCTGTAGGGATTCTGCTCCAGTACTTGCTGGCTTCCAGCAATGTTCAGGATAACTTTTGCTCCCAAGGCGGCTGTGTTTTGATTTTGGCCTTGAAGCTGCACTTTTAGATAATTCGAACTGTCAGACTGAGATGAAAGATTTTCATAGATAAATGCTGGGGAATTAATATTGTTGACAATCAGATCAAGGTCACCATCATTATCCAGATCACTATAGGCCGCACCATTGCTATTTGCAGAGTGATCAATTCCCCAGGAAGCTGCCATGCTTTTGAACGTTAGATCTTTGTTGTTTTGGAAAATGTAGTTGGTGAGGTTAGAAGAAGGCATGTTCTTCACCATATTCAGTAGGTCCTCACGCTTGAGTTTGCCACCTGAAGTTCGCACGTAATTGTCCATATATTTCAAAAAGTCCTGATTGTTGTAATCTCTCAGGTAGCCGTTGGTGATAAAGAGGTCTTTCCAGCCGTCATTGTCAAAATCCGCAAAAAGTGATGCCCAGCTCCAATCCGTATTGGAAACGCCTGCCAACTGGCCGATCTCCTGAAATGTACCGTCTCCGGAATTTACATGCAGCATGTTTCGCATGTATTGGTGATGAAAACCTCTTGCTACATTCAGTTCAAACAGTTCGAAATTATCAGGGGCAAGCAGGAGTTTCTGTCTTTCATTGCCTTCAGGAAGCATATCCAGGGTGAAAATATCCGGTAAGCCATCATTGTTGTAATCCGCAATATCATTTCCCATGGAAAAATGGGAGGTATGTCCCATGCGCTCATGGATTTCATCTCTGAAAGTGCCGTCTTTCTGATTGATATAGAGGTAATCCGGCATGGAGTAGTCATTGCCGATGTATATATCCGGCCAGCCATCTTGATTGATATCTGCCACGGCTATTCCCAACCCATAAGAAAGGCTAGAGCTGGAAATACCTGCCTGTTGTGTTATCTCCACAAATTTTCCATTCCGGTTCTCGAAGAGCTGTGAGCCGGCTTCGTGCTTTTGGGCTAGTAAGGCTTGGGTCAAATTCACATCCTGATTCTGTATGGATTGGGTATTATGGTTGAGTAAAAAAAGATCCAGGTCTCCATCCAGGTCAAAGTCAAAAAAACTCGCTGAAGTAGAGGGAGCACTGGAATCTATGCCATATTCGGCAGCCATTTCTTTAAATAACGGGATTCCGTTTTCATCATTTCCCTGATTTACAAAAAGCTCATTCCTACGCTTTTCTGAGGGCATATTACCGGAATAACAGAGGTAGATGTCCAATCTATTATCCCCGTTGATATCGACAAAGACCACTCCGGTCTTCCAGGGGCCAGCTCTGCCAGTTACCCCTGAGCGTTCTGCCGTTTCTTTGAACTTTAATTTACCTTCATTGATATACAGTTGGTTTCCGCTGACATTGGCGGAGAAATAGATGTCATCAAATCCATCACCATTCAGGTCACCTACCGCTACACCACCACCATTGTATAGGTACTCATACATGAGTACATTAAGATTGAGGGTTTCTTCTATTCTATTGGAAAAAGTGATGCCCGTTTGCTCTGGGGTCAAAAGCGAAAAGAGGTTCGGTGTAGAGGATACCGAAGTACGTTCTGCTTGGCCTGAATTGTCTGATTTGGAACAAGACATCAGCCAAAAGGCAAGTGCAAATGCGGCGAGGAAGGTTCTTTGTATCATGATTTAAAATAAGCTAAGCCACCCCGGATGGAGTGGCTTAGTTTAAAAATAATAGATTTCGATTTTATTCTATACCAGGATTCTGGATAAGATTCGCATTTCTGTTGATCTCATCTCTGTGAATCGGTACATAATACATTTTATCCAGCCAAGTTCTGTTTTCCTTTCCCGGGTCAATTGGCTGTACCTTATACACATAATTGTAAATCTCCGGATCATATCTATAGGTAGATAGTGTCTGTCCCGGCTTCAGCGTACCGGTAATATTGATGATATCCGCTTTACGGCCTAAGGTTTCCTCGGCGATCATCCAACGGCGTGCATCATGATATCGCTGCTCTTCATAAGCCATCTCTATTCTTCTCTCATTTCTATAGCGCGCTACCAATGCCTCCCCTGTGTCAGTGATAGCCGGCTGTCCCACTCTGAATCTGATCTGGTTCAACCAGTTTCGAGCCTCGTCTTCCTGCCCTAATTCAAGTGATGCTTCCACATAATTCAACACCACTTCAGTAAATCGGATAATAGGCCATGGAACTTCCTGCCAGGTATTTTGATCTACGATGGCTGGATCCGGATCAATGAATTTTCTCACATAATAGCCAGTATAGCTACCGTTCCAATCCTCGATGGGGCTGTTTCTGGTATCCAGTCCGAAATGAGTTTCCTTCGCCCCAGAGGAAGTAGTTACTTCATAAGTTCCTGTTTGAATCTGTCCGAGTGGATCTCTTGGCTGGTTGGCAGTAGCTCTTGGTTTCCATTGTGCCCCATCATAGAGAATGGAAGCATAGAAGCGTGCATCTCTATTTTCATAGGGAGCGGAAGCATGGGCAGAATTTGACCAGTCAAATTCGGTTCCGTCCATCATTTCATAGTCATCTACCAACAATTGTACAGGACTGTTTCCCGCCCAGTTATTATAACCATTTGGGCCATTATATAAACCTTGACGTCCCCCGTTTTCCTGCTTCATATTGATAAAGTATCTAGCTAGAATTAACTCCTGTTCTCCTCCATTTCTGGAAAGTGAATTATTAATATAGTTTTGAATACCTTCCTCGTGTGGTACAGGTTCAGATAGACCGTACAGATTACCGCTGGTTTTATCAAGCACCGCTTTGGCCGCAGCCTGCGCTTTTTGCCATCTTTCGTTCCTATTTCCCCCAGTGTAAGCCACCAAATCCAAATCGCTGTAACTAGCCAAAGTAGGAGAGTTAGCCGTAGCGGTAGGCCCATCGTGCAGGTCACTGGCTGCATAAAGAAGAACCCTTGATTTCAGGGCCAAAGCAGCCAATTCACTTGCTCTTCCTTCGCCCATACTTTTGCCTGCCAACAAGGTAGCAGCCTCATCCAAATCGGCGATAATGAAATTAACCGTTTCTTCCCACGTAGCTCTAGGCTGCTCGTAAGTGTCCTCCCCAAGACCATAAGGTCTGTCAACCAATGGAACTCCACCAAAATACCTTGCTAACTGATGGTAATAGTAAGCCCTCATGAACTTTGCTTCTCCTAATAATCTATCTGCAATACCTCCTTCATTTGAAAATTGGGGTTCAGATAGCTCTTCAATTGCGATGTTAGCCCGTCTAATATAGCTATACATATTGCCCCAGCTATATGTGCCATTTACCCATCCTAAATCAGCCGAGTTAACTCTAGCTTCGGTTACTGTGGTAATACCACGTCCTGGGTGGGTGAAAATTGCTTCATCAGTTAAGGACGCCAGCATTTGTTCATCAAATCCTCCATTACCAAATCCCTGATATATACCAGTTACAAATGCTTCAGCCAAGGCTGGATCAGTCCAAACGGCTGCTTCTGACACTTCACCAAGAGGATCAGTGTTCAAGAAGTCACTATTACAGCTGGCTATGGTCAAGCTGGCTGCAAAAGCTATTATTATATATTTTATATTTCTTTTCATTAGTTCGGGTTTTTAAAATGAAACAGAAAGACCAGTGTTGATCACCCGTGCCTGAGGATAATATTGTCCAAGTGAATTATCCGATTCTGGATCATACACTTTGTTTTTGCTCAATGTGATCAGATTCAATCCATTTAGATAGAAACGGGCATTTCTAACCCCGATTTTCTCAGTGAGATGAGCCGGGATATTATATCCTATCTCCACATTCTTCAATCGTACGTAATCAGAGCTTCTAAACCAATAGGTGTTATTACTTGACCAGTATTGGTCAGATCGGTTTGCAAGTCTCGGATCAGTACTGCTTGGGTTATCAATCGTCCATCTGTTGTCATAAATATCGGATAGGAAATTACCGATATTTCCAGATTCACCTGCACTGATAAATTGTCTGGCTCCAGCAGCACCTTGTATTAAAACAGTAAGATCAAAACCTTTCCAATTTGCCGTTAAATTAACACCTCCTTGAAAAAGCGGGATATTATTGTTATCCATACGTACTCGATCGTCCGGAGTGATTTTACCATCTCCATCATAATCCCTGTACTTCATATCACCTGGGCGCAGGTTATTTGTGATGGCAGAATAATCTAGGGTCTCTGCATCAATTTCCTGCTGGTCCCGGAATACTCCATCATACTGGTACACCAAGTTCGTATTCATTGGTTTGCCAGTTGACATCTGCCATTCAGGCGCCCCAGGAGACTCGTCCCAGAACAAAATACTGTTTTTGGCATAGCCTCCGTTTACACTGGCGGAATACTGGAATTCTCCTTTGCCTCCTCTTACACCTAAGTTTAAGTCAAAACCTTTATTCTCCACTTCTCCTATATTTTCTGCAGGCAAGGTGAGACCCGTGGACTGAGGTACGGAAGCATTTTTTCTCCAAAGAATATTAGTACGCTTGTTATAAAACAAATCAAACTCGAAGAACAGCTTTCCTTGAAGGAACTGACCCTCAAAGCCTAAATTAGAGTTATTGGCGATTTCCCAAGTAATTGAGGTATTAGGCACTCTAGTTTCGAAAAGTGTTTTGGTCTCAATGCCATCAATTATATAAGAACTGAAGCCATACGTGGACAAGAATTGATACTCCTGAAGATTTCCGTCAAAGAAAATCTGATCATTACCCAGCTGTCCCCAAGAACCTCTGATTTTAAAGAAATCAAAGGTCTTGCCCAAGGAATTTTTCCAGAAGTTCTCTTCAGAAACTACCCAGCCTAGCATAATACCTGGAAAGAAACCAAATCTAGTCTCCTCAGGAAAAATATAGGAACCATCGTTTCTCCATAGAAACTCTGCCAAATATTTCTCCTTGTAGTTATAGGCTACTCTACCGAAATAATTCAAGCGTGCTCTTTCATAAGCCCCTCCTCCGTTATTTCTTTCTAAATCACCTCCAGCAAACATCTGGTCAATAGCAGTTGAGATAAAGTACCTTCTGAAGGCATTAAAATTATTACTTTCTATGGTTTCTCTGTTCACACCAGCAACCACATTCAGTGTATGGACATCGTTAAATGTCTTGTCATAATTTAAAACACCTCCTAAAAGGATGTTTAATGTTTGTGTTGTTCCTTCAGACAGACTTGGATCAGCTGGGCCTCTTTTACTTGGTACCAATACCGGGGTCACTCCATCTTCTTCGAAGCCACTGCCTCTCTCATACAGTGTCCATGGGATTTGCCAGTTTTTTGTAGCTTGGATATACTTATCAATAGCTGCTGTACCTGTAAATTTCAACCCTTCTACACTTGGAATCTTAATTTCAATATTACCGGTGGTCTGGATATAGTCTCTTTTATCATTGTTATAGCCTGTCTGATCTGTGGTGATTACGACAGGATTCTCTCCATTTTCAATATCTGGACCCGGTAGCCCATTTGGCCAATAAGCAGGCTGGTTTGGCTTACCTCTCATCTGCATACGGAAAATAGCCCCTGCTCCTCTAGTAGGAAAAGTTCTAACTTCTTCTCTAGCCAGAATACCCAATCCTACTTTTATATACTTGTTTACATTTGCATCCACATTAATTCGCAGGTCATATTGTTTGTAGCCCGTTGCGGAGTTTTTATAATATCCGTCTTGATTTTGATAACCCAAGGATGTCAAGTATTTCACATTTTCGCTACCGCCTACCAGCTGTAAATTGTACATACTCTGGGGAGACCAGTTTTTCAGGGTTTCTCCATACCAGTCCGTATCAGGATAGTTCCATGGATCGGATCCATTTCTGTACAGTTCTATCTCATCAGGGCTGTAGGGAGCTGTTCTCACCTGACCATCTGGCCTAGTATATTGTCCATTTACTTTATAGGCCTCGTTGGCTGCAGCCCACTCTGAGGTAGGAAGTTCATAGATATTCAGTTCGTTCAGTGCATTGGCATATTCAGCTGCGTTTGCCAAGGCTGGTATTATTGCCGGTTGGGCAAAACCCTGATTCACTTGAAAAGTCAGTTCTGGGGCTCCTGTCGCACCTCGTTTTGTAGTCACAAGTATTACACCGTTTGCCGCCCTTGATCCATAGATAGCTGCCGAAGCGTCCTTCAATACGGAGATACTTTCAATATCATTTGGATTTAAACGTTCCAGACCGCCGGCTCTTGCCGGAATTCCATCGATTACTACCAAGGCATCATTGTTTCCTAAGGTATTGGAACCACGGATACGGATACTGGACCCATCATAACCAGGTTCGCCACCTCTGTTCACAGCCACTACACCCGCCATACGGCCGGCAATAGAGTTGGACAGGTTCATGGCAGGGGACTTGGTCAGCTCCTTACCTTTCACCGTGGCAACTGAACCCGTGATCGTCTCTTTCTTCTGCTCACCATATCCGACGACGATTACCTCTTCGAGGGATTTTGTGTCAGGAACCAGCGTGAGTTCAAACATTGAACGATCACCTACGGGCACCTCCATCTGGGTAAAACCAATAAATGATAATACCAGAATATCAGAAGGCCCGGAAATACTTAAGGTGAATTTACCATCTATGTCTGTGACGGTTCCATTTGTGGTGCCTTTCACAAGTACGGAGGCACCAGGAAGAGGCAGATTGTCCTCTCCTGAAATGACCACACCAGACACCTCCCGGGTCTGTGTGAATGCGGTGCTAATCAGTCCTAGACAAAAGAGTATTGTCATGCTGAATAGCCTTAAATGAGTAAAGTTTCTCATTGGCATAGGGGTTTACTATTAATTAATAAAATTTAACAATCTAATGTCCTCCGTTGCTTTTGCAAAACCAAACTGTTTTTTACCAAATATTGACTGAATTTTGATGCAAATGCCCTACAACTAACTTCCTAGCCTTTTATAATTGTATTATTCAAAGAAATTTTGAACATATCAAAGATTTACAAAATAATATTTTGTGGGAAAAATCTCTATAAAATCGCTCTTCAGAGGCTTTTCAAACGATTGTTATAGCCGATTGACCACTGCTTTTTTAGGAATTTTCAAAGACCACATTCCTCTCAGATCCCCAACCTCAAAATCCCTTGCCAAATCTCCGGGATATAAAGAATCCACCTTTTCTAAAACCGCTTTATCAATCTGGGTTTCTGGATTACCGTGACAATTCAGACAAAACTCTGAGGGGATAATAATCGCTTTGGTATAAAGCAACGTATCTCCATTATTGATTTTCTGGATATTTGGCTCGCTGACTATTCCATTCTCCGCATTGTATTGGTAAGCTTCCAAAATCTGGCTTTCCGGTTCGTTTGGTAGATTATTCTGGTTTCTGGCGCGAAAGGAGGTACGTCTTATCGAGATTTTATAGCGGTCACTCACTGCCTTTGTTATAGAGGCGGCGTTCACACTACAAAAATCCAATGCACCCGTAAATCCGCTTTCTTCCACAGCCTGATGCAGGTTGGCCATAAGCTGTTGCTGCGCTTCAGTGCTAATGGAGTCTCCCCAGATCATAGCCTCTTGTATAATCTGTGCTTCAGAGAGTCTTTTGGCCTCCATAGAACTGTTTACTTTATCAAACACCTCCTTGGATACCCGTTCTTGAGGCCCGCAAGCCATTAAAAGAAAGTATGAAATCAGAAAATAAATGAAGTGCTTCATAAGTCTGCATATTTAGGAACAGATAAAATTACGAATCATAGCTTGGATTCCCCCGAAGTTTCTAAATCTAAACCCAGTAACAGATATAAGGAGACAAAAGAACTGAACACTGCGCGGTTGTTCAGTGTTCGGTGGCTGGTATTGAATAGCAACTTATTAGTGTTAAAAGTCAGAGGTAAAAGGTAACGTACTGATGACTGAGCATGTACATTGCTTACCTTTCACCTCTTACAAACTATTACTTGATTCTAGCGGCTGATCACTGAGACTGTTTCCCGGTGTTCGATGCCGGGGCACGAGATTTTCAGACTGCCGTTCTAAGTAAGTGGGATGATAAGCCGGCCTTTCAGCCCTTTAATTCTACACAGCTAGTACTATAGAGTAGCTACGTCCTCTGCGGAATATTCGCGGCCTTTGCCGTTTAAGAAACTCCGCTACTGGCAGAATTCCGTATATTCATATTCTTTAATTTAATGATTCGTATGCAAAAAGTTTATGGTCTGTTTTTAATCGGGATGCTGCTAAGCACACAGCTTTTTTCCCAAACCTGGACTAGAATGCAAAGCTGGGGACTGGATATGGAGGGGATCTCCTGGGTGGATGAAAATCTGGGTTTTGCGGTGGGTGAGAATCTTATTATCCGTACTGGCGATGGAGGAACTACCTGGGAAGAACTTCCGGTAAGTTTTGAAGGAAAACTGCTGGATGTCGCCTTTTATGATGAGGCTACGGGAGTGGCCGTAGGTGAAAATGGTCTGATTCTCAAAACCCAGGATTCAGGAAATTCCTGGAATCAAATACCCTCTGGAAGTACCCAGACTTTAACTAGCTTAACAATAGTCTCTGAAAGTAAACTAATGGCCACCTCAGATGGAGGTCAAATCTTACGTTCCAACTCTAAAGGAGACTCCTGGACCAAAATGCTGTCCGGCACCGCCCAAAGTTTAAATGATATAAGGTTTATTAATTCTGATACGGCTTATATCGTAGGTAATCAAGGGATAATCCTGAGAAGCTATGATGGAGGGGATCAATGGAACCCTTTGAATTCAGGATTGTCGGCTGATCTCAATGGACTGGCTTTTTCCACCCCGCTGATCGGATACATCGTAGGAGACGGAGGAACTATACTTAAAACCATTGATGGAGGGGAAAATTGGTCCGCACAGACTTCCCCGGTGACGACAAATTTACAGAAAGTCGCCGTTAGTCCTCTGGACATCCGCATCATCACCATCGTGGGGGATGTTGCCACAGCACTTAGATCTACCAATTCCGGGGCTTCTTTTAGTAAAGCCAACCTGGGTGCCACCAACACCAGAAATCTCAAAGCTCTGGCATTTAAGCCATCAAGTAACCTCGTCTTCAGCGTAGGTCAGGATGGATACCTTATTTCCTCCACCAATGCCGGAAACAGCTATAGTCTGCGACTGGCGGGAATCCGTAATGATTTTACAGGCACGGACTTCAAATCAGATCGGGTCGGACATATCACGGGACAGTGGGGAGCAGATTATGTGACAAGCAATGGAGCGACTAGCCTGGTGTACAGGCCAGTTCCCGAAGAAATTGACATAGTAGGCATGGGGTTCTGGAGCACATCTTTTGGATACGTAGGAGCTGCTTCCGGTAAAATCTACAGAACCGGCAACAGCGGATCTTCCTGGGTACCAGTTCCAGTGCAGACCTCTGAGACTATTTCCGGGTTTTATCTTTTTGCGGCATCTGTGCTCTACGTTACCGGCACGAATGGATTTATCGCCAGATCATCGGATTCCGGAGTAACCTGGGATGCTGCCGGTATTCAATCCAATACCCCGGCAAATCTTCGGGACATCACATTCTTTGACTACCAGGTGGGATTTGCCATAGGAGACAAGGGACAGGTCAGCTGGACCAGTGGAGGGAATATCTGGGAGAATCTACCAAAGTTGACTACAGAAAACCTGAATTCTTTGGCAAAGATGGACTCCAGCACGGCGATCATCGTAGGTGATGCGGGAGTTTTACTCAAGTCTGAAGATAAGGCAAAAACCTGGAGAAAAATCGACATCCCATTTACTGAAAACCTCACTTCCGTGGACTTTTGGGATGAAAACATAGGATTTGTGGCTGGAGACAATGGCTTTATAATTCAGACTAAGGATGGAGGGGAATCCTGGACCAGGATTCCAAGTGGGACCAAAAGAAACCTCAGCGGCATAAGTGCAGGAACACCCACAGTAGCTTTTGCTGTAGGAGATGATGGTACGATTTTGCGGTATGAATGTGTACCGCCTACTGAGCTCAGTGAAATTACTGGAGAAAACCAACTTTGCCTTACCATAGGCCAATATTCCGTTGCTGATGAAGCGCTTCTGGGAGCAGCGTTCGTGTGGAGAACTGATGGAGGGGAAATTATTTCAGGTCAGGGAACAAATGAAATCGAAGTGCTGTGGAAATCAGCCGGAAGAAACGGCGTGTATGTGAGTAGGGAGAACTTCTGTGGAAATGGCAAAACATCGGCGATGGAGGTATTGGTATCATCACTTCCTATGGGCAATAGTTCAATTGAAGGGAATGGTACCGTTTGCCTGGAAGAAACGGAGATCTACTCACTGCCGGATTCAGCGGGGGTAAGCTATACTTGGGAGATAAATGGAGGCGAAGTTGTTCAAGGGCAAGGGACTTCCCAGGTTCAGGTAAAATGGGTTACTTCAGGGAACCAAAGCATACAGGTAGTTCAGGAAAATGCCTGTGGCAAAACTGATCCAATTACAAAGGCCATTACTGTCAATATGTCTCCTGGGCAACCGGGAGAAATAGCAGGGCCAAATCAAACCGGCCTTTGGGAAACAGTATATGAAATCCCGGCCCAGGAAAACATAAACTTCAGATGGGCTATAGCAGACGCTGGAGGGATTATCCTAAAGGGGCAAGGCTCGGAAAAAGTAACAGTTCAGTGGCAAAAAGAAGGGGATTTCCAACTAAGCGTCACGCCCGAAAATGAATGCAATGAAGGCACAGCTCGTATTCTTGATGTTAATGTCAATGTGATCACTGCTCTGCCGGAAAAAGAGGATTTGAATGTCCGGGTGTTCCCCAATCCTTCATCAGGAACACTTATGGTGGAGCTGGGTAATGCCAATTATAAGAGCCTTCAGGTGATCAATTCATTTGGACAGCTGATCCAGGCTATAGAAATACCTTCTGGAACCAAGGAAGTCAGACTTGAACATTTACCGAAGGGGATGATTTTGCTACAATTTAATACTGGGTCGAATCTGATGCAGCGAAAGGTGATTGTATATTAATGGAGGGGTAAATAGGGCTTGCCTTTTTAGAATTGGAAAAAAGCATATGGGACATACCGTAAAAGTGAAATTTGTGTTTCACCCAGCAGAATAACTAGGGCTTGCTGAAAATCCAGATCAGTATGATAGAAAACGGCGATAATAAATAAGTTGGCGGTAATGCTAGCGTCAGACGGCTAATCTAACGGCATTAATAGTATGGAGTATCTACAAAAAATAATTGGCAATTTTGAAATCCACTCTGCTGAAGGGATTAGGGAATGTTTTGAAAATGGAATCGACCCTAATCAGATCCATAAAGGGAAGCAGCTTATTTATGAGTTGATAAATATGTATCTGCGAAGTCCAGGGTTTAAAGAGTGCATCAAGGCATTCGTTGATTTTGGTTTGGATTTTGACGACAAAGTCTTGCTCGCTGTTTTGCTTGACGATGAAGTTTCGCTTGACAAATTCCTGACAGAAGACAACGCACTGAAGGACAAAATATATTCATTTGATTGTGCGTTTACGCCACTTTTTGACGCAACACTTCTTCACATTTGTGCTGAATACAATCACTTGAACTGTGCGAAAATTCTTGTGAAACACGGGGCGGACATTAACGCAAAAGCCGGAATTGACAGCAATGGATTTGGCGGACAAACCCCGGTATTTCACACAGTCAACCAACACAATAATACCTCTATTGATGTAATGAGGTTACTTGTTTCGCAAAAGGCTGACCTGTCGCTGACCGTAAGCGGACTTATTTGGGGAAAAGGCTACGAATGGGAAACTTTTATCCCTTCCGTCAATCCGATAAGCTACGCTATGATGGGCTTGCTCCGACAATTTCAGCGAACAGAAAAAGATATTTACGAAGTTGTAAAAGTTTTAATGATAACAGCTTATGGTATTGAATACGAACCAGTCAATATTCCAAACAAATACTTGAACAAATGAAGCACATACCGCCACATCAGCTATAGCAAATGCAGGCGAAACTGCTAAAATGAAAGTAAATACATAAAACAACAGCTGCACGGTAAGGTAAGCACTTAGAAAGCAACAGCTTGCGATAACCGTTAGCGGTCATTCCCCCTACTTTCGAACAATAAATGGACTATAAAACATACGAGCCACATACAAACTTAAAATCGCTTGTTAATTGCTATTGGACTTTAGAAATTCCTAAACAGTCTGAACCGCAAAAACAACGAATAGTACCTGATGGCTGTATTGAAATGGCGTTTATTCTCGGAGATGATATAAAACGGTACACTTCCGAAAATGAATTTATTCTTCAACCTCGTGCAATGGTACTCGGACAAACAATTGAACCTTTTTTCATTGAACCAACAGGATTTGTTAAAACATTTGCTGTACGATTTTATCCTTATGGGTTTGCCAACTTTGGTTCTGAACCAATCAGCAATTTGGCAAATAAGGAAACACCCATAAACCAACTTTTTGGAATAGAAAACGCAGATGATTTGGAGCAAAAAATAATCAAAGCGGAAAATACGGAACAGCGAATAAGCATTATCGAAAAATTTCTGATGGATAGGCTCAATGACGAAAAAACGATTAATAGAATCGTAAAAAACACCGTTGATTCTCTTCTATACACAAATGGCAGTGCTTCAATAAATTCAATCCTCAAAGACGACTTATCAAAGCGAAGGCAACTCGAAAGAAACTTCAAAAAGCAAATAGGGTTAAGCCCTAAACAATTGGGAAAGGTAATTCGATTACAAACCGCTTTAAAAAAGTTGCTTGACCCAAATTCAGAAAACTTAACTGATATTGCCTATAAAAGCGATTACTTTGACCAAGCGCACTTTATAAAAGACTTTAGAGAATTTACAGGAATAAATCCAAAAGAGTTTATCAATCACGAAAACTTGACCCTTTCAGCTCTTTTTTACAAATAATTTGAGGGTGTCGCATTTTTACAATTTCAAGAGACTTTATACAGCTAATTTTGTTCCGTCAATAACAAATTAGAAATGAAAGAAAAAATATTTATTGCAATCATTGCCTTGACCTTTGGTATTTCATCCTGTAAAAATAAAGGAACTTCTTCCTCCGAAGTAAACCCAACTAAAGAGACAACAATTAAAACCAATAAAAATATGAACTGTTTTATATCAATATTTGAAATTCCAGCAACAGACATTTCACGAGCCATTAACTTTTACAAAGAAATTTTAGGAGTAGAAATTGAAAAATTGGATTTCCCAGGTATGGAAATGGGGCTATTCCCATACCAAGACCAAATGGTAACAGGAGTAATAATGAAAGGAGAAGGTTACGAACCTTCTGCTAGCGGAGTTACTATTTACCTGAACGGAGGAGATAATCTGCAAACTATTCTTGATAAAGTTGAAGAAAATGGTGGTAAAATTACTATTCCTAAGACACCTCATGCAGACGAAAGTGGATTTTTTGCCATTTTCCACGACTCGGAAGGAAATAAAATCGGACTTCATTCACCGAATTAAAAAAGAGCGGACGCGCAGTCGAGGTAAAGGGGAATTCCACCCCTAAACCCCTCACACCTGTGTACCGAAGCACTCCGGTGCGCAGGCTCAGAACCGTATCCCGCTGCTACAGCCGTTCATCAAACATAGGATAGTAGCTCTTTTCACCGGCTACCCCTTTCCCCTACTTTTAGGATAAGACTACATGATGGCTCCTTATCGAATTTTCACTTCACCTGATGTTCAGCCCTTCACCAACTCGCTTGCAAGGGACTTTATTCACGAAGCTTCTTTTTTTCAACAGAGTTCATAAATGCTTCGCATTTCACCCTCAGGAATATTTTAATATCTTCGATATTAACTACAAGCATAAATAACCGAAATGGCAGAAGATAAACCCAGACTTGCAAGATTGACGGCAATCTTAACCCAATTACAATCAAAGCGGATTGTAACGGCAAAGGATATTGCTGAAAAACACGGTGTAAGTATCCGGACGGTTTATCGAGACATCAGGACACTTGAACAATCGGGAATACCCATCATCACCGAAGAAGGAAAAGGCTATTCGGTAATGGAAGGATATAATCTTCCACCAGTGATGTTTACCGAAGAAGAAGCCAATGCCCTCATTACGGCAGAACATCTGATTTTAAAGAACAAGGATCAATCACTGGTAGACCAATACCAAAATGCCATTACAAAAATAAAAGCTGTACTGCGACGAAACCAAAAAGCTAAAACGCAAATCCTTGCCCAACGCATACAAATACGGAACAACAAAAACAACGAGAAGACAAGCAACTACCTTATCCAACTTCAATCTCACATTGCAAACTTCCAGGTGGTACAACTAGATTATCTTTCACTGGAAAACCAGCGAAACGAGAGAAAGATTGAACCCTTCGCCTTGTACACCACCAATGACAATTGGATTTTAATAGCCTTTTGCAGAGAACGCAATGATTTTAGAGCCTTTCGGTTAGACTGTGTTCAGCGACTTACGCCAACACAAGAGCAATTCGAGCCTCACAGAATCACGTTGGAGCAGTACCTTGAAGAATGCCGAAAAAAATGGTCAAGCACCCCTGACATACCTCTGTCACAAGCTCAATCTAACTTTGCAACAAATTAAAATAGTTGAACTATGCAAAAAGTAAAGATTGATCCGTTTAAGCTGATTGGCATTGCCATCAGGACTACCAATGAAGGTCAGAAATCCGATAAGGAAATTGCCGAACTATGGCAACGTTTTATGGACGAGAACATTTTGGAGAAAATCCCGAACAAGGGTGATTACACCATCTATTCCCTGTACACCGAGTACGAAGACGACCACACAAAACCCTATACCGCCATTCTCGGTTGTAAGGTGTCTCACCTTGATGAAATTCCAGAAGGAATGACGGGAAAATCATTTGATGGTGGAACCTATATAAAAACTTCTGCGAAAGGCGATTTAATGAAAGGACTCATTGTAAACCATTGGGCGAAAATTTGGAAGATGGAATTGGACAGAGCCTACACTGCAGACTTTGAGACATTTGGAAAAAATGCCCAAAATCCGTCTGATGCAGAAGTAGATTTCTATGTAGCCATAAAGGAGTAAAATATGGGAAAGTTAAAGCTGAAAACAAACCCGAAGGTTAATGAGATATTCGCCAATTATCCCGAAAATATTCGGGGAAAAATGCAATACTTAAGAGCGTTGGTCATTGAAACAGCCGAAGAAACTGAGGGCATTGACGAATTAGAAGAAACCTTGAAATGGGGCGAGCCGAGTTTTGTAACCAAAAACGGCAGTACCTTGCGAATGGATTGGAAAGAAAAATCGCCCGACCAATACGCAATGTATTTTCAATGTACAAGTCGTCTCGTTGATACTTTCAGAATGGTATTTGACCGTAAATTCCAATACGAAGGCAATCGGGCAATTGTGTTTCAGCTAAACCAGAAAATCCCTGAATTGGAATTAAAGGAATGTATAAAAGCATCCTTGTCGTACCACAATGTAAAACATCTGATGACATTGGGGATTTGAGAAGAATGCCAGTGGCTAATCGTAGACGTCCTCGCCAAGCCTTAAGTCAGCGAGGTGCGCCTACGCCACGGGGCACAGGTCTTACACCTAAGGTAGAACAGCCAACTTTTAGCACCTGTCCGGGCTTAAATCAACCCCACCCTAACTCCCGATACGCTTCTGCACCCGAATCACTTTGTTCTCGGGATTGAAATATCGTGACAACCTGAGTTCGATTAATAAAATGTAGAATTATTGGGAGATGAATATAGATAGAACCAGTGTACTTGTTTATATTTAAGTATCTGAAATTCAAATATATACAAGAAGGGAACATGATTCTATCTAACTCTGGAATTTTCTATCTAGCTGATGTATTTTGCCTTGAATTCGAGCACACTGTCAAAAAACATACCTTGGGCAATGCCCCTAAGAGGAAGCCTAGAATGAGCTGTAGTGAAGTGATTACAATCATGGATTTGACAGGCAGTTTCCGGTGGCACATTATAGAGAAACAATTGTAGACATTCTCAAAGAGTTTGAGAACTCACAACATACAGATCAATTCTACGATGATTTAAGTTGGGTGGGATTGCGAGGAACAGTTTTCTGGAACAGTCTTTCCGAAAGTGACACGACTCGAATAATCCAAACTGTACAGAACAATAAGCAAAATGGAAACAAAAACTGCAATTAAGGTAGGGATTAAAGGCTTGGTAATACTGTT
>CBFGUY010000031.1:0-31594 GCA_965651895.1 uncultured Algoriphagus sp.
AATCCTTCAAATATTTCTTCAGCTCAGGCAGCTCTCTTCTCAATTCCTCTACGGCTAGATCACTCACCTTAAAAGCCCCTGTTGGGGACAAATGTGTATCGTCTTCCTTTCCTTCAGGAAACTGGGAATAATCGCCCGGACGATAATGAAGGAAAAGCTCCTTGGATTTCTCCTCGCCGAATTGCTCCAAAACCTCAATCGTCCTCTTATGCAAGTCAAAAAGCGGCACATCCATTTCCTCAGCCACTTCCCGGACGACTTCAGAATAGCGTCCATGGGTATCCATCAGCTTCCCATATTCATCAAAACTCCTTCTGGAAATGGGTGTAGCCAGCACAGGCTTACCCTTTTTTTCACGCACTTCTGCTACAAAGCGCTTCAGGTTATCCCTGTACGTGGAATCAGCAAACGCATATCGATCTTCAGAATTGATTTTCTGGTCATTGTGACCGAATTCAATGATCACATAATCTCCAGGTTTGATACGCTTCACTACCGTTTTCCAACGTCCCTCAGCACGAAAACTCTTTGTGCTTCTTCCATTCTTCGCGTGATTTTCAAAGCGGATTCCTTCCTTGAAATACAGTGGAAATACCTGTCCCCAACCTTTTTCAGGATTACTTCCAGCGTATGGTTTATCTGCCATTGTAGAATCACCGACTAGGAAAACTGTGATTTCCTGCTTCGCTTTTTGGAATGAGAAAATACCAAAAAACAGCATTCCCAAAACGATTATTTTGATCTGTTTCATTTAATTCTATACGTGTAATTTCTTAATTTAAATGCCTTTACATTATTAGGTTTCAATCCGGAAAAATCCACCTTACCCTCGTTAGTAAAGGGGGAATTGCCTAACTTAAACCTCAACAATTATTGATAACCCCATAAGCTTTTACAAAATAGCTAACCTGCGGTCGACCGTGGACTGTGGTCTGTTGCCCTTCTTCTATTTCAGTTTAACAGCAGCTTCCGAAGCTCCATTTCCAATCGAGATTTCAGAAGCAGATTTGAAGTCTTGTTTATCAAAAGTGATATCAGAAGTTTTACTTCCCAACACTCTCACAGGAGCTTTTCCATTTTCGTCGAAAGAAAAATCACTCACAGTCACTCCTTCGCTATTGTAGATAGTCAGCGGAGTATCTTTCGTCCCCAGCACTTTTACATTGCGAAGTATCAAGCCCGAGGCATCGATAGCCGTGATTCCTTTTTCAGCCTCCAAGACGGAATTTTCCAAGCTCACATTTTTCAGCTTCATCTCGGGAAGTCCCATAAAGAAGCCTGCAATGCCCGAACCGGAAACATAAATATTCTTCATGCTGATATTTTGGAAGGAAGGAGTCTCTTCGGTTACCGGAACCAAAGCTTCATCTCTTGCTTCGTCATCCGCGTTTTGATCATCTTCCAAAATAGGTGAATTGCCACTGTAAAACATGTTGAAGCGTATCGCCTCTGCAGGAATATCGATCATATGAATAGTTGAAATCCAGATATTCTCCACCACTCCGCCTCTGCCACGGGTGCTTTTAAATCGCAACCCAACGTCTGTTCCGATAAAGGTACAGTTTGAGACATGGACATTTCTCACTCCGCCGGACATTTCACTTCCGATCACAAATCCCCCATGCGCATGATAGACAATGTTGTTTTTTACCACCACATTCTCCGTAGGCATATCCCGATCCCGTCCATCCTTATCTTTTCCTGACTTGAAGCATATCGCATCATCTCCCACATCAAAGGTATTGTTGTAAATCAGCACATTTTTGCAGGATTCCAGATCCAGTCCATCACCATTTTGCGAGTACCATGGATTACGCACATTCAGATTTCGGATAATCACATCCTCGCTCATCAGTGGATGGATATTCCAGGCAGGAGAATTTTGGAAGGTAGGGCCGTCCAGTAGTACACGCTTACTTTCGCGAATACTTACCATCACCGGGCGTAAAAAGTCTTTCATTTTTTCCAATGCTGCTCTATCCTTGGTATCAGGCACATTGAAGCTGCTGCTTGCATTGTATCCGTCCAGAGATTCCTGCGTAGGAAACCAAATCTGCCCTTTAGCATCCAAAACTCCACCGGAATTCACCAGCTTTTTCCACTGTGCCTCTGTCATTTTACCTTTCTTCACAAATCTCCACGCATCTCCATTACCATCTATCGTTCCTTTACCTGTAATGGCAATATTCTCTACTCGATATGCATTGATTGGTGAAATACAGCGGACTGTATTCAAGCCTTCGAAACTGGTTTCGATCAAAGGATAATCATCAAAATCAGCGCTAAATAAGATCAAAGCCCCATCTTCCAAGTGCAGATTCACATTGCTCAAAAGGGTGATAGGGCCTGTTAACCAAACACCTCTCGGAACAATTACTTTGCCTCCGCCATTGCCCGAAACTTCCTCAATCGCAGTCTTAAAAGCTTCAGAATTCTTGGTAACCCCATTTCCCACAGCTCCATATTCGGTGATGTTTTTTTCAAAATCAGGAAAGCTCGTTTCCTTTACTTTTGGCATGTCAAACTCCACATCCTCGTACATGCTTTCCAATGATTGCTGCGCAAAAGAAGGTAAAATCATTCCACTCAAAACGAGCGTAAAAAACGCTCTGATCATTATCAATTTCATATTTTGGGTATTCATATTTGTTGTTTTTCCATCTAATTTCCTTAGTCAAATGTGCCAAAACCAAGCACTTTTCAACCATTCAACTTTTTACTACTTCCACAATCCAAACTTCCGACTTCCCTACTTCCTAAATCTAAACCAATCCACATCGGCAAATCCACTGTCGTTGGTATTGGTATTTCTTATGGCAAAAAGCCCGACTTTTGCCCCGATCCACTTCCCGGGAACGGCAGTAAACGTCTCATTTATTGATGTGAATTTCTCTCCATCTTCGCTGTAAGAAAATGAGCATATTCCGCCCTTACTTACATTGACGCGTAGTTGAATCGTGTTTTTGTCCAATGTTGCGATTTCCTTTTTCACTTCAGCCTTGCCATGCTCCGCATCTACACAGGTGACATAGTTTAGAGAAATACCACTTTCAGTACTTTCCAAAGCCACATAGGCATAACTCATTCCCATTACGATCAGTCCAACCTGTTCATTTTGCAATTTTGGATTTGGATTAAAACTGAGAGAAGTAGTGGTCACAAATTCCTCCGCAGGAAATTTCTGCAAAAGCAAGTTGGGAGCATCCCATAGATTTTTGGCGTCTTCGGGGAGCTGTGACGTAAAGAGCCGCAATTTGCTCTCCGCAGGATTGGCAAATGCCCAAGTGGCGACAGGATTTGCCTGCCACTGCCATTGAAGCCCAATGTCACTTCCATTAAACTCATCCGAATCAGCCGGAGTAGCAATCGTCGTCTTTGCTTTAACAGCCGGTTTTTTATACCTCAACACAGGCTGACCTGTACCATCTCCGTCTGCATCTTCGCCCATGGTCGGCCAGTTATCTTTCCAACTCATAGGCTGCAAATGTGTGATCCTGCCATAAGCATCTACATCCTGAAAATGCACAAACCAATCTTCGCCCATATCTGTATCGATCCAAGCTCCCTGATGTGGCCCATTAATTGGCGTATCGCCCTGTGCAAGTGAAATATGCTCTTCGTAAGGCCCATAGGGAGCAGAGGATCTTAGGATCAACTGCCAGCCGGTAGAGACACCTCCTGCAGGCGCAAAAATATAGTAATAGCCATTCCGCTTATAGAACTTCGTGCCTTCTACGGTAGGATGTGCATCGTGCCCGTCAAAAACCAGCTTTCCGGCACCCGTAGTTTTGGTTCCTTCCCAGTTCATCGGTTTCACGACCAACACACTTTTGATACCGGCCCGACTACCCGCATAGGCATGGGATAAATAAGCTTTACCATCTTCGTCCCAAAGCGGGCATGGGTCTATCAATCCCTTTCCGGCTTCCACCAACACCGGAGCCTCCCACTTACCCAGCGGATCCTTGGTTTTCACCATGTATATCCCAAAGTCCGGATCGCCCCAGTAGATATAAAACTCATCTTCGTGGAAACGGATGGCAGGCGCCCATACGCCATTGCCATGCTGTGGTTTGGCAAAATGATCCAGCGGAACTTGTCTTTCCAGTGCATAATTCACCAAAGTCCAGTTCACCAGATCTTTGGAATGCAATATCGGTAAGCCCGGAACGGCATTGAATGAAGAAGCGGTCATATAAAAGTCCTCCCCCACACGGACTACATCAGGATCTGAGTAGTCTGCATGTAAAATGGGATTGATAAATGTGCCATCCCCCTGATCAGCTACCCAGACAGCTGACACGTTGTTTTGCTGCGCAAAAACAGCACTTGTAGCTACCAGTAAAACACAAAAACTATAAACTATTTTTTTCACTAAATCTCTTGTTATTGATTATTTCTATTTTTGGGATTCCATCCATCTTCTCCTGCCAAAATACTTTCCACTGTATAGTTGGCTACCTCTTCTTGTGTCAATTGATGTGACCAAGTCACCCGTTTAGAATTAGTCGCTCCCGGGCCTTTGGAACCATATTCTGCATAGAAAGATGTTTTTTCGGCATTTGGTTTACTCCAATTGTGCCAACCCTCCGGCTTGATATGAGCTCCCATTTCTGTATTGATAAAGACCGTCTGTGCATAATCTCTCCAAGGTCTGCCAAGGTAAACTGAAGCCGGATCCCCATCACTTGTCAGCTTACAGTCGATAAATACAAAGCCATGCTTTGCAGCTTCTTCCGTGGAGGCAGCAGTCACATAGCCACCTCCTTTTTTGGAGAAAATCTCACAGTTTTCAAACACCGCTGTGGACCATCCGAAGATAAAATCAACCGTGCCTTCTATGTAGCAATCCTTATAGTATTGCCGGCTTCGGTCTCCATGGGGATAAAGTGTATCCTGAAAACCCAGAAACCGGCATTGCTCAAACACCACTTTATCCCCGTCCACCCTTACTGCCACTGCCTGACCTACAGGCCCAGCGGAATTCTCAAATGTGATATTCTTGGCATAAAAGCCTTCTCCGAACACAAAAAAGCTACTGGATCCGGTAGTCCCCATTTCCTCTCCGAACTTATTTTTCTTCTGTGCGAAATCATCGTGGGTCACTACGGTGGTTTTAGCATCTTCACCAATCAGGGAAACATTTGTTTTGGAAGCTGCCAGCACCAATTTCTCTTTATAGACGCCCGGCTTTAGCTGAATCCTGGTTTCATTTTTCCTGAAATCAGGCACCGCATCAAAGGCTTCCTGAATTGTTTTAAAATCACCCGATCCATCAGTAGCTATTACAAAGTCAAAGTCCTGACCTTGGGTTAGCAAAGAACAAACACACAATAAAAGTGTAAGAACTGTTGTCTTAATCATTTGCCTTAGTCAAAGCTTCGTACTGCAAAGAGGCCAGAATAAAAGGCCCTACTCCTTTGGGATCATTCACCCGGATCACTTCACCTATGTAGTATTCATAGGATCCGTCACGGTATGGATTTCCGCCCAATCCAGCAACGCCACAAACATTTGTCAGACTGATCCCTCCATCTTCGTCCTCCCTGACAAACTCAGCAAGCATGCCCTCATATGCTTTCTTGCCTGCGGCAAGATCCTCTTGATCCAAATAGCCTTTTTCAGCTCCTTTCAAAAGAAAATAGGTGAACATCCCAGAGGCAGATGATTCGAGGTAATTGCCTTCACGTGTGCCCTGATCCACCACCTGATACCAAACACCTTCTTTGGTCTGATAGCGTTGAATTCCTTTGGCAAGCTTTTTTGCCACAGCTATCACATCGCTTCTTTTTGGATGATCATTTGGGAGAAAATCAAGTACATCCACCAGCGCCATGGCAAACCAGCCTATGCTCCTTCCCCAATAATTTGTAGAGAGCCCAGTCTCCGGGTCTGCCCATTTCTGTTCTTTGCTTTCATCCCATGCGTGATGAAAAAGCCCTGTTTCTTCACTGTATCCATATTTATCCATGACAATGATCTGGTTTGCCACATCATCAAAAAGTGCAGGTTCATCGAATGTAGCCGCATATTGCGCCAAGAACGGAGATCCCATGTAAATACCATCCAACCACATCTGATGCGGATAGACTTTTTTGTGCCAAAAACCGCCTTCCTTATTTCGGGGATGGTTGCGCATCTGATCCCGCAGTTCTTCCACTGCCAATCTATATTTTTCCTCCCCTGATTCCTTGTAGAGGTTGATCAGAAACTTGCCTCCATTGACCCGGTCAATATTGAAATCTGTTTTTTTGTAAGTGAGGATATTCCCGGCACTGTCCACCATAAAATCAGCGAACTTTTTGGTGTAGTCGTAGAATCTTTGCTCCCCTTTCTGCTTCCAGACAGCCTGCATGGATGACATGATCAGACCATGGGTATATTCCCATTTCGGTTTTTCGTTGAAATCCAGTGTCCATCCCTCTGGATTACGGGCAATCTCGGAATCAGCCATCCAGACAGAATAGGGCTTATCCCTTGCCTTTTCCGATGCTGAGTTTTCGTTCTCTTGGGTTCTTTCGCTGCAAGCGACAATTGAAATCGCCATGCAACCTAGTAAGAGAGATAAGGAAAATAATTTGACTTTCATTGTGTAGTGTGCGGGAGGTTAGTTTGGGAAAATGGCCTTACATAATTCCATAAGGCCATTAAATTTAACTCAAAGGAATTTTTAGAAATACCCTTCGTTTTGTGTAAACTCATCTTTATTGGTAATCGCATCCAATTGCTGCTGTGGAATTGGCCTAAGGTTATGAAATTCCTGGATATTTGGAGCAGCATCAGGATTGTTTGATCGTACACGCTCTACCAGTTTGCCGGTTCGCTTCAGATCAAACCATCTGATTTGCTCACCTGCAAATTCCCTTGCCTTTTCATCAAGAATCAGATCAAGGGTAAGATCTCCAGCATCCACTTCCATTTCCTGCTCATGTCCGGGAAGTGCGGCTCTTCTTCTGACCGCATTAAAGTATTCCACTGCCTCGGAAGCATTCCCCTGATTCAGTTCTGCCTCTGCCACGATCATGTACATTTCTGCCAGACGGATCACAAAAGCGTCCCGCTTCCCTTGTTGCTGGGCAACTGTGGGACGGCTAGGGTCTAGAAATTTCCTAAGGGAAATATACCGGTCCCTCACCCGTGGCGAACCATCAGGATTGTATGTTCTGTTTCTATCAATTACCGTATAAGGCAAAGCATCTTTCTGCGCATCGGTGAGTGGATATTTGGTTGCGAAAATAGCCGTATCTCCTTCATTAAAGGTAACAGATTTGGCATCCCCGTTACTCAATGGCAAACTGTAAGTGCCCGGATTATTGCTGTACCAAGCGGTCTGAAAGGTAACGTCATATCGGCTGTCCATTGATTCATCAAATAAGTCCAACAAAAATGTAGTTGGCATAAATCTGGCAAATGGGCGCCCATTCTCTATGTCACGGACCATTCCCGGCAATTGATCATAGGTCATCAAGTAGAACAAATGGCTGTTATTGCCTCCATCTCTCAATAAAATATCCCCACTAGGTGATTCCAGTTCTCGATTAAAGATAAGATCAGAAGTAAAATTCACAATCCATATCGCCTCAGGATTTCGCACGTTGTTGATATTCCACAGCTGCTCATAACTTTCCACAAGAGAAAAGTTATATCCGTCAATAATTTTCTTGGCCAACCGTGAAGCTTCAGCATTATTCCCTCTGGTGAGGTGCATTCTTGCCGCAAAAGCCTCAGCAGCCGGTTTGGTAACACGGCCGTATTGATCAGGACTCTCAGTGAGATTGTCCATCGCAAACTGTAGATCTTCAAATATCTGATTGTAGAAATCATCAACTGAGCTACGCTGTGCGGTAGTCTGTACAGAAGTCACCTCCTCCAAGGACAAATGAACACCGCCCCAGGTCTCTACTATATGCCAAAGATAGAATGCACGCAAAAACCTTACTTCAGCCATTCTCAACATCTTTTCATTTTCAGACAAGGGTGATTCAGGAATACGCCCTACTGCTGCATTGGTAGAATTCAATGCTGAATAAAGCCTGGTCCAATAGAAATTAATCTGCCCGTTTTGCCCGTTTAGATCAGCATTATAGAGCGCCAGCGGGGGATTTTCCATGCCATTTGCCCGGGTAAATATATCTGTCCCCATATCAGAAAGGGTGATTCCGTGCTCCTTGCCATACCAAAACCTCATTGGCGTATAGCAGGAGTTGACCAAAGCCTCTATTCCTTCCAAGGTATTGTAATACCCGTCAGCTGTCAAGCCTGTTTTATTGTCTTCCTCAAGAAAATCCGCACAGGACGAGATTCCTAAAGTAAGACATGTTAGCAATGCTATAATTTTATAATTTTTCATTGTTTTCAAATTTTGGGTTTGTAAAAAATCACAGTTCTATATTGACTCCGAATAGTAACTGCCGAGTCATAGGAAAGCTAAGATTTCCTCCGCGCTCCGGATCGTATCCACCTAGATCACTCCATACAAAGTAGTTTTTAGCGGTGGCATATACCCTCACCCGGGAAATGGACAGGTTGTCTAACAAGTTCTGAGGCAGGTTATAACCTAAAGTGATATCTCTTACTTTCACAAAAGACCCATCCGCATAGCGTAAGGTGGAGAAATACCTGGCATTTCCGGTACTTGTACCCGCA
Organism: uncultured Algoriphagus sp.; assembly: GCA_965651895.1. GTDB lineage: Bacteria > Bacteroidota > Bacteroidia > Cytophagales > Cyclobacteriaceae > Algoriphagus. The sequence goes on from CBFGUY010000031.1 coordinate 8,647, forward strand.
TTAGGTCTTGGATATGCATTGGTGGGATTCTCGGGAGTCCAATAATCTACCCTTGGCCCATTTTCACGGGCATCGATTTTATAAGAACCGTTTGCCTCACTTACGATCATATTGCCCTGACGGGCAAACACAAATACACTTAGATCAAATCCTTTATAAGACACTCTGTTATTCACTCCCAGGTTGAATTTAGGGACATTACTCCCCAAAATCACTCTGTCGTCCGGAGTGATAATACCATCACCGTTCTGGTCTCTCACCTTTATTTCACCTACTTGCTGTTGGTTTTCCAATGCCTGGTCTTCCTCTCCCAGTTGCCAGATGCCGGTTTTCTCATAATCAAAATGTGATGAGATAGGATAGCCTACAAACCAGCCGTTTGCCAAATCACGGTCACCTTCCACCAGCTCCCTTATTTCCTCTTTGTTGTGGGTAAATGTAAAGTCGGTACTCCATTTAAAACCGGTTGGCTGATCGATATTAATAGTACTCAACAATACTTCTACACCCCTATTTCTGGTCTTCCCGACATTATCCCATGCACTGGTAAAACCTGAGGTAGCCGGAACGGCGCGCTCAATCAAGAGGTCACTTGTATTCTGCTCATAGATATCTACCGAACCGGTGAGTCTGTTATTGAAGAAGCCGAAGTCTATCCCAAAATTCAAACTGGCTGTCTCTTCCCATCCTAGGGAGGCGGCGATCAGGGAGGGATAATAACCAAACGCAGCAGTTTCAGAGGAGCCTTCGTCCCAAGCGTACGTACTTTTGCTCAATCCTCCCAATGTCTGATATGGCGAAACTGCTGAGTTACCCGAAATACCGTAACTCAATCTGAATTTCAGCTCACTGATCGTGGAATTATTGACCAAAAAGCCTTCTTCTTTGGCAATCCAGGAAACTGCCGCCGAAGGGAAGAAGCCCCATTTGTTGCCAGATGCCAAAACGGATGAGCCATCAGCTCTCAGCACCCCGTTAAAGATGTATTTGTTTTTGAACTTATAATTCACCCTAGTGAAAAACGAAGCCAGGGAAGTTTCTACCAGTGAGCTATTGATACGGATTCCGTCTTGGGCGGCTCCCAGATTGTAAAATAGCATAGTAGGTGAGAGCAAGTCTAGCCCTTCTGCAAAATATTGCTCGTTACGGGTGGTCCACATACTCTGCCCCAGCAAAACCTGGAAATCATGATCAGCACTGGCTTTGGAGTAGGTGGCGAAATTTTCCCAGGTAATTCTGGATGCCACATTATTAGTAGCTCTGGCAACAGTTCGTCCATCTGGTCCTACATCAATAGTATTTTCTCCCATAAACACTCCCCTGCGTGAATTGCTATTATCCATGCCAAGTCTTGAGGTGAAGTTGATGGCCTTGATCGGTGTCCATTCCAAGCTTACATTCCCAAAAAATCTTCTATTGATCTCATTGTCGGTATAATTTCCCGGAATCTGATCATTGAGCGGGTTGACTGTGGTTCCGTCTCCCAGTGGAAGTAGAATTATTTCACCGGCTTCATCGTAAGCAGGCCCAAGAGGACTTATTTTATTAGCCCAGTTGAGAGGATCCCTTCTTCTATCCTGATCCTTCAAGGTGTACATGATGTTAGTGGAAAGTTTCAGCTTGTCGCTTGCTTTATAATCGACCGCCATTCTCCCACTGTAGCGCTTAAGTTCATCGTTCTCAAACAAACTCTGCTCATCAAAATACTCCATGGAGAAATAGTAGTTCACTTTTTCATCAGCTCCAGCCACGCTTACCTGATAATTCTGCTGAGCCCCTGTTCCGATCACTTCATTTGCCCAATCGGAATAAATTCCGTTTCTAAAATTCTCCAATTGCTGGGGAACAAAAATATTCCCGTCATCCTCAGGACTGCTCCATTCCCCCACAGTTCTTCTAGACTCTCTTCTGAAATCCACCCATTCAGGCCCAGTCATAATGTAATCGTAGTCGTCCAAACTCTGAGTGCTATAGTAGCTGTTGATAGATACCTTAGGCTTGCCTTGCGCACCTCTTTTAGTCGTGATCAGTATTACCCCATTTGCTCCTAGTGTACCATATATAGCGGTAGAAGCTGCGTCTTTGAGCACCTCGATAGAGGCTATATCATTGGGGTTCACATCCAGCGTGCTGCCATAGATAATTCCATCCACCAATACGAGAGGGTTGTTACCCGCATTCAAGGATCGGTTTCCTCTCAGCCTGATGTTCAGACCAGCACCTGCTTGCCCACTGGATTTGGTAAGGTCAAGTCCAGGCACCTTTCCCTGCATTACTTCCAGGGCATTAGTCACAGGAATTGCCGTCAAATCTTCGTTTCTAACTGAAACCACTGAACCGGTCAAATCTGATTTCTTAACCGTTCCATACCCGACTACCACGACTTCTCCAAGGTCCTGCATATCGTAACTCATCGCAATATTCACTTCACTCTGATTATTGATGGCTACTTCTTGGGTTACAAAACCAATAAAGGAAAAAACCAAAGTAGCTCCATTCTCTGGGACTTGGATTTCAAATTTACCGTCCAGACCGGTGGTCACTCCTTGCGTTGTACCTTTGATGATCACTGATACACCCGGTAAAGGTTCATTATCTTCTGCCGTGATTACAGTACCTGAGACCATCCTGTTTTGGGCAAAAGCAATCGATTGCGCAGAGAACAAAAAAATAATGCCTAGGAGTATATGACAGTATTTTACTTTAAAGACATCTCTAGTGAACGGCTCTTGCGCCGTCTTGTAGAATTTTCTAAACATAGGTTTTTGGGTAAAATTGTAGTTATAATAGTTTTCTCTTACTTAAATCTGAATCCAGATCCTTAGCCAAAATAAATGGCGCCTTAATCGCATTTCATCATACCAATCATCTTCTGATTATTTATGAATTTCTAATGGTGAGGATAATTTTTCAATTTCCTTATTGAGATAATCTTCAAACTCCTCCTTACTTTGAATTCCTCCTTTCTCCTGTTCCCAGGCTGCCAGCAAATAGTAGCTCAGTGTATTGTCGTTGCTATTAAACACCAATACATGCGACAGATCATCGGCTGTGACCTGGGTAAGCCGGTCGGTGGGATATATAATAGCAATACCTAGATTGTCCCCGGCTAAACTCTGCGGCCCATAAGTCGCCAAATAGCTGAATGAAAGACTGTCATCACTAGTCAATACCTCAGCCTTAACATCCTTTATCAATCCTGTAGCAAAATTTGGGATTTCTTCTGATGAGGTAAGCTCCATCCTGGAAAGACGTGTGCCGGAATGAATGGATATTTCGGAAGTGATATCAGTTTTACCTGAAGGCAGATCCCATCCGTAATACTTCGTCAATACAGAGGACTGGACTGGGCCATTCGTGGTGATTTCAGCATATAGGCTATCGGTCACATCCACACGTCGTGCCTTTCCGTCCTCCCAGGTAGCAATACTTCCCAAACCCAAAGTCTTACCAACCTTCAAAATATCCATTCCCCAATCCGCCGGTTCATGATACGAGTCAAATCCATCCTGACCCACATCCTGCAATACCGGAGTATTCACTTTTTTACCAAACACATCAATCCCATTTCTCCAATCCAGATAAAAACGGTAGCCCACTAAATCTGATTCCCAGCCCGGGCCTTCATAACGGATAAACCAGGAATGATCCGTATGCTCCGGGGGCACCCGAAGAGAATTGACATTCTGAAAATGTCCTCCTATATATTCCCGGTCTTTGAATTCGCCCCCAAACTTATGGCTCAGCTCCGCCTGAGTAAGTTTGGCATAATCCCTCTTTACTTGGTCCGAGGAACCTTTCAAATCAACTTCAATTGTTTGATTAGCCTCTATTTTGGGAAGGACAAAAACCAGCCCTTTATCTGGACCATCTTCATTCCACTGGGAAGGTATCTCCTCATCGCCTATAAACACCTGATACGTTAATTGGTCACCATCCCCAAAACTACCTTCCAAATCACCTGGACTAAGTACTATCTTTTCATTGGCCCTATCTACAGACAGATGGTTTTCTACCGAGAACGTGATCCCCCCAGAAGAACGATCGGAGTTTTCCATGCTCTGCTGCCTTGTACAACTTAATGCAACAACAACCAATAACCCGGACAGATATCTCGAAAATTGTGCTTTTGGCACTTTGATAATGCCTATATGTCTCCTCATTATTATGTTAATTTACAAGGGCTTACCCCCAAAAACATCTAATACCTTGATTGCTAAGCGACAGCAAGAATAAAGATTAAAGAGCAATCGATTGCATATTAAAAATAAAATAAATAAGAAAAAATTTTTTCGGTGAATTATTCCCCAACAAAGTCAAATTAAAACGGACGGCACACATTTTACAAATGAATAATTGGGGAATCACTAAGAAACCAAATACTTTTTTGCATTTTGATATTCGAAAATAATACTATATTGCGCAAACGATTACATGAACCCTTATGAGTATTACTATAAAAACAAGGTATTCCTCACACCCTGAGGATTTCAAAAATTACCCGACACAAGAAATTCGGAAAAAATTTTTACTGGAGAATATTTTCCTTAGAGATCAAATCACCGGTATATATACTATGGAGGATAGGTTGATCGTAGGCGGGATCCACCCGGTAGAAAAGCCCCTGCACTTGGAAACCATAGATCAGTTGAAGGCTCCATACTTCCTAGAGCGGCGTGAAATCGGAATTATCAATGTAGGTGCTACATGTATTGTAGAAGTTGATGGAGAATCCATCAGTCTAGGCAGAAAAGAAGCCCTTTATATCGGGAAAGGAAATCAGAAAGTGGTATTCCATCCTGCCAAGGAGGGGGACACTTTACTATACTTCAATTCCGCCCCCGCGCATACCTCCTTCCCTACACGAAAAATCACCCAGGAAGACGCTGAAGTGGTCACCCTCGGCTCCTTGGAAAACTCCAACCACAGGACGATTTATAAACTTTTGGTCAATTCGGTTGTTGAAACCTGCCAATTGCAAATGGGAATGACTGAGCTAAAACCGGGCTCAGTATGGAACACCATGCCGTCCCATGTGCATGATAGAAGGATGGAGGCTTACTTTTACTTTGATATCAAAGATGAAAATGTAGTGTCCCACTTCATGGGCGCCCCTGACGAAACGAGACATATTTGGATGAAAAACCACCAAGCCGTCATCTCACCGGTCTGGTCTATCCACAGCGGAGCAGGCACGTCCAATTACACTTTTATTTGGGGAATGGCCGGAGAAAACATGGATTACGGAGACATGGATATGGTAAAACCTTCCGAATTGAAATAATTATAAAATCGAGTAGGCAGGAGATGGCACACAGAGTGATACTTATAATAAATGTGAGATTCCATCTGACCATTAAAAACAAATTATAAACAGATGAAACCAAACTTTGAACTAAAGGGCAAAATAGCTCTTGTCACGGGAGCTACCCATGGTCTGGGTATGGCTATGGCCAAAGCTTTGGCGCACCAAGGAGCCACTTTAGTAATCAATGGCCATACTCCTGCCAAAATGGACGCTGCAATTGAAAACTATGCTTCTGAGGACATTATAGCCCATCCTTATTTATTCGATGTAAGTGATGTCCAAGCAGTGGATACTGCTATCACCAAAATAGAAGAGGAAATAGGAACAATCGACATATTGGTTAATAATGCAGGAATGATCCAACGCACTCCTGCATTGGAAATGGATCCTGAAGACTTTCGCAAAGTAGTGGATATTGACTTAGTGTCCCCATTTATAGTATCCCAGAGAGTTGCCAAAACTATGGTGAAAAAAGGGCAAGGAAAAATCATCAACATCTGCTCCATGATGAGTGAGCTCGGTCGAAATACCGTAAGTGCTTATGCTGCCGCCAAAGGTGGCCTCAAAATGCTGACGAGAAATCTTGCTACGGAATGGGCGAAATATAATATTCAGGTAAATGGCATAGGCCCTGGCTATTTTGCAACTGAGCAGACTGCCCCTATCCGAATAGACGGTCATCCCTTCAATGATTTTATTGTCAATCGGACACCAGCAGGACGATGGGGCAATCCGGATGACCTCGGCGGGGCTGTAGTTTTTCTATCCAGTGCAGCTAGTGATTTCATCAATGGCCAAATTCTATACGTTGACGGGGGAATCCTGGCAACAATAGGTAAACCAGCAGGTGAATAGTTATATTTAACTGTCAATTCAACCACAATACAACCCAAACCTAGGCAATGAGAAACGGAAAGGCTACCATTCATGATATCGCAGAGAAGCTAAAAGTAACGGCCTCTACAGTATCCAGAGCACTGAATAACAACCCCAGAATCTCTGATGCCACCAAGAAAAAAGTACTAAAGGCTGCAAAAGAGCTTAATTATCAGCCAAACAATATCGCTTCGGCGCTTCGAAGTGGAAGAAGCAAACTCATAGGAGTAATCGTACCCACTGCCAATAGAAACTTCTTCTCCTCAGTCATCCGAGGCATAGAAGAAATCGCAAATTCCTTGAACTATAAAGTAGTGATCTCTCAGTCTTACGATGACTATGAAAAGGAAATGCAAACGGTAGAGGCACTTTTAAATGCACAGGTGGACGGAGTAATCGCCTCAATTGGCAAGACTACCCTGCAAGTAGACCATTTTAAACAAATACTGAGAAAAGGAATTCCCCTAGTGCTGTTTGACCGGGTGACCAATGAATTGGATGTGAGCCAGGTAGTGATCGATGATTACTATGGGGCGTTCCAGGCCACCGAGCATTTGATAGAAGAAGGGTGTAAGAGGATAGTTCATTTCAGCAATTCGCAAAACATCAACATCTATAAAGAGCGAAAACGAGGCTATGAGGACGCATTACTCAAGCATGGAATCACTGTTGATCCCGAATTGATACGCTTCAGCAAACTGCAACTGGAAGATGGCAGAGCTTCCATGCAGGAGGTAATCGATTCCAACATTCCTTTTGACGCCGTATTCTCTGCTTCGGATTACTCCATCATGGGAGCTATGCAGGTTTTGAAAGAAAATGGCTATAAACTTCCTGATGATGTTAAGCTAGTTGGCTTTGGCGACGAACCTTTTACCTCATTCACCGAGCCTACCCTCACTACAGTCAATCAAAAAAGTATCCCCATGGGGAGAATCACGGCAGAGACCTTTTTTGAGATCCTCAATGAAAAAGACAAAATCAACAGCATTCCGAAAAAAACAATCCTTAAACCGGAACTGATCATCCGAAATTCTTCGATCAACCCAAAAAACAAGTAAACCAGCACACCTATTAAATCTAATGAAACTCCTTTCCAGACCCAACATCACCTCGTCTAATCGTCCCGTTAAAATTCTTCAGTTCGGAAATGGAAATTTCCTTCGCGGATTTACAGATTGGATGATCGAAAAAGCAAATCAAGCCAATGTGTTTGATGGGGATATCCACATTGTTCAGGTTCACAGCAAGTCGGGAAACAACCCTATGAAGGATCAGGACTGCCTATACCATGTAATTGAGCAGGGACTGAAAAAGGGCGAATTAGTACAGGAATCCACTCTGGTTACCAGTGTGACAGGTTTTACAAACGTGTTTGATGAATATGAAGATTACCTGAAACTGGGTGAAAATCCTGATCTACGGTTTGTTATTTCCAATACCACAGAAGCAGGGATAATTTTTGACCCCAAGGATTCCTCTTCGGACAGCATTTCAAATACTTTCCCTGGCAAACTGACTGCCTTGCTTTATCATCGGTACAAGACTTTCCAAGGAGATCCTTCCAAAGGACTGATATTCCTTCCCTGCGAATTGATCGAAGCAAACGGTGCTGCATTGAAAGACTGCATCCAAAAATACATATCCTATTGGAAGTTGCCTGCTGGGTTCTCCGAATGGATCGATTGGAACAATACATTCTGCAATACATTGGTGGACAGGATTGTCCCCGGATTTCCGAAAGAGTCTATCGAAGAGGTTCAAGAGAAAATCGGATACAAAGACGATATGGCCGTCATGGTGGAGCCTTACCACTTTTGGGCCATTGAAGGTGCAGGCGTGGTAAAGGAGGAATTCCCTTTGGATAAGGCTGGCCTCAATGTGAAATTTGTGGATAACCTTACTCCTTTCCGCACCCAAAAAGTAAGAATCCTAAACGGTGGACACACGGCAATGGTGCCTTATGCTTACCTTAAAGGCCTAAGGACGGTAAGAGAAGCTGTGGAAAACCCTGAGATCGGTGCCTTCCTAAAGGAAGCAATTTATACTGAAATTATTCCTACGCTCGATATGCCACAGGCAGAACTGGAGCAGTTTGCCAAGGATGTTTTGGAGCGCTTTGCCAATCCTTTCATTGTGCACGAGCTTAAGTCAATTGCGCTGAACAGTATTTCCAAATTCAAAGTCCGGGTTCTTCCGTCTCTCCTAGCCTATCATGAGTTGAAAAATGAATGGCCTGAGAAATTAATCCTTTCTTTCGCCGCACTATTGGTGTTCTATAAAGGGAATTACAAGGGAGTTGATACGCCCGTCAATGACAATCCTGATATAATGGATGACTTTAAAGCAGCTTGGGCACTTGGTTCCACTGAGGCGACCGTAAGCAAGCTACTGAGTGAAAAGGCTTATTGGGGAGAGGATTTGACAAGTTACAGGGGATTGTCAGAGGCAGTCACCAAGTCTGTAAATCAGCTTTTAAATGCTTAATCTTTTATAAGGCCTTACTGAGAATTTCATTTATTAAAAAAGGAAAGCATGATATTAGGGCTTTCCTTTTTTTGTGCTAAAACCATTTTTGTAGTGCATTATGCGAGTTTAAAGCGGCATAGCCTGAGGGGTAGTAGTCGGCCCATGGACTACCAAAGTGCCATCAGATTTGATTTCCATTTTATCCAAAAATACTACCCGCTCCTGACCGGATTCTTTGGTACGACCATGGTACACGCAATACATATCACCGTTATCCATGAACACTATATTGTTATGCCCCGTGCCTGTCACTTCCCCGCCTTTATGTGTATTGAGTTCCAGTACGGGATTGTTTGCTGCTTTGGTAAATGGCCCCAATGGGTTTGAGCTTGTTGCATAACCTACGGCATAATTTTCCCCTGCGTAATAATTACTCGAGTACATCATGTAGTAAATGTCTTCGTGCTTAAAAATCACCGATCCCTCAGTCCATCTTCTGTTGATTTCCTGCTTGGTGACCGATCTGCTTTCCCACTCGGCTTGGGCATCATTCATTTTCACAGGAGGACGCAGGCATAAGACAGGCTCCCCGATTACTCCTGAGAAATCAGGCTTTAGCTCTACCCCATACACCCAACTCTCCTCTATTTCATCGTACCATCCCTTCTCTCTTGCCCAGTCTGCCACTTCGCTTTCCACAGGATGCTTGTAGCACGCCCTTGAATAATAGAGATAGTATTTTCCTCCTTCCCAATAGACATTTGCATCTATTATCGGATAGCCTGGATCAAAAATAGGCTTGTTATACATTTCTATAAATGGCCCGGTCGGGCTATCGGATTTCGCCACGCCAATCATGAAATTCTCCTCTTCGTTCGTTGGGTTGACTTTCCATTGGGCACTGAAAAACATGTAGTATTTCCCCTCAATCTTATAGACTTCCGGTGCCCAGAAGAATTTGCTTGCCCAGCTTTCTTCGGTGTTGCCTTGATACACCTGCCCTTCAAATTTCCAATCGACCAGATTAGCTGAGGAATAAGCCGCAAATCCATCTTTTGCTCCACCACCTGTTCCGTACATGTAGTACTTTCCTTCCCCATCATTCAGAATAAAAGGATCTCCAAATGCCACATCCAGAGGGTTTGCATAAGTTTTTACATCCATCACTTCATCTGATTCCTCCCGCTTGGTTTCCTTGCTACTGCAGGACTCAAAACCAATCAATACCAGCAAAACGACTCCACTATACTTAGGCAAAATTCTCATGTCACGATACATTTTTACTTTTCTAAACTACCAAAGTACATTCTTTTGTTAAAAGGGGATTGATTCAACACAAGAATGCAGTTAAAATAACTTGGCAAAAACCGATAGGTGGGATTTAATAAGCTGCTTTAACCCAAACCCTAGGATCTTGTTTCATTAACCTCACTAATGCACCATACAGCTCAGGATTATAATCAAAAAACTTGTGGGGCTTCTCAAAGAAAGTCTCCAAGGCTACCGCAAAAAACTCATGGTGATTGAATCCTGCACTTGTCCTAAACACCGACCTGCCACCCTCATTCATCTTTCTTATTTCTTCGTCTGCAAATTGCAAAAAAGATTTATAAACCTCCGGAGCAAAAAACTCACTTTCCCCATTGTAGTGGATCTGGTTTTCGAGTTTCAATGCATGGGCCACCTCATGGATGCCTAGATTTACTCCGTCATGCTCGCTTTCCATTCCCTCCAAAAAGCATTTCCAAGACATCACGATCAGCCCATGTCTGGGATTGACTTCACCTCGATGATACTGTCTGGAAATAGTACTGTAATACGTATCTGGGTAGATTAGAATCTTACTAAAATGAGGCAAACGAAGATCTTTCCAACCGAAGGTCACCATCGCCATAGTTGCCCCGATCAGGATTTTCATTTCGGAAGTAACAATTCTCAATCCTTCCCTTCCCATAAATGATTTGGTTGTAAGAATTACTTCAAGTTTCTTTCTGAATTCCCTTTTGTGTTCTTCAGAAAGTCTGGCATAATACGGGAATTGCTTTTCAAGAATCTCTATCTCCAACTTTGTCATACGAATTCTCCCAAACATAATCCGAAGCTCCATGAGCAAACTTGCAAGACTGTTCATCCTATAAAAAGGCATCATAAGCTTAAAATAAAAATGGCAGATACCCGAAGATATCTGCCATTTCATTATGGATCAAATTATTATTTTATGGATATGCGCTTTTCTTCCAGTAAAACAAAAGCATCATAGTACTTGGAAAACATTAGCTTCAAAGCCACTACTGTCTCCTGTCTTCCAGCTCATTCTATCTCGCGTAATTCACCGCCCTCATTTCACGGATTACAGTGATTTTGATCTGCCCAGGATATTGCATTTCCTTTTCAATTTTCTGTGAAATATCAAAGGAAAGTTTACCTGCTGTAGAATCGTCTACATTATCCGCATCTACCAAAACCCTAAGCTCGCGGCCTGCCTGCATAGCAAAGCATTTATTTACACCATCAAAGCCCAACGCAAGCTCCTCAAGATCTTTGAGACGCTTGATGTAGCTATCCATCACCTCACGTCTTGCGCCTGGTCTTGCGCCTGAAATGGCATCAGAAGCCTGTACAATCGGAGAGATCATGGAAGTCATCTCGATTTCGTCGTGGTGAGCTCCGATCGCATTGCAGATTTCAGGATGTTCCTTATATCGCTTCGCAAGCTCCATTCCCAAGACTGCGTGTGGGAGTTCCTGCTCCTCGTGCCACACTTTTCCGATATCATGAAGTAAGCCTGCACGCTTGGCCATCTTGGCATTGAGCCCCATTTCAGCAGCCATGGTAGCGCAAAGCTTTGCCACCTCTCTGGAGTGCTGAAGAAGATTCTGTCCGTAGGAAGATCTATATCTCATACGCCCCACCATCCTGATCAGCTCAGGATGAAGTCCGTGGATTCCTAGGTCAATACAGGTTCTCTCGCCGATTTCGACGATTTCTTCTTCGATGTTCTTTTCTGTTTTAGCGACTACTTCCTCGATCCTGGCCGGGTGGATACGTCCATCCTGCACCAGTCTGTGAAGCGAAAGTCTTGCGACTTCTCTTCTCACCGGGTCAAAACCGGAAATAATAATGGCCTCAGGCGTATCATCCACGACGATCTCCACACCTGTGGCAGCTTCCAGAGCACGGATGTTTCTACCTTCTCTACCGATGATTTTACCTTTGATATCATCGCTTTCTATATTGAATACCGAAACACAGTTTTCCACTGCGTGTTCGGTCGCTGTACGCTGAATCGTGTCCAGCACGATCTTCTTCGCCTGCTTAGTAGCAGTCAATTTCGCTTCGTCCAGAATATCTTTGATCTGGGAAGAGGCCTTGGATTGAGCTTCCTCTGTTAGCATAGTCACCAGTTGCTCACGCGCTTCTTCACGGGTAAGATTTGCGACTTTTTCCAAATCAGTGATACGTTGATTTGTCACTCTGTCAAGTTCCTCTTTTTTGACTTTTACCGAATGAAGCTGGGCATTTAGGTTCTCAGACTTACTGTCAAGTTCCGCTTCTTTTCTCTTTACCTGCTCCAGTTCCTTGGAAACCTGCTGCTCTCTCTGCTTCACTTTATTCTCATTGGTGATGATAATATTCTTCTTATTACTCATCTCCTCATCAAACTCCGCTTTCAGCTTGAGGTACTTTTCCTTTGCTTCAAGTATCCTGTCTTTCTTGATGGACTCTGCGTTGATTTCCGCTTCCCTAAGCATGGATTTCACCCGCTCCCGGGTTTCCTCCTCCAGCTTAGAATTTTTGTTTTTTATCAATGTGCCGGCAATAGCGGCTCCTACACCAGTCCCAATCAGGGCTGCGAGGACGATATATAGTATTTCTCCCATGGGTATTTTGGATATAAATTAGACCCCGGGGAATCTGAAAAATCTCCTGAATTTTGTGTTCTTAATAATTACAACGCCTTAGCCAGCAAGGCATTTATATGAGAAATACTGGATTTAATATGCTCTGAATCTTCTGTATTAACCTGATTGGTTTCCAATGATTCCACCATGCAATCAAAAGCTACCATCGCCAGCAAATCCTGGTTGTCATCCAGCCCGTATTCCTCTTTATACTTTCTTAATTTTTCATTAATCAGCTTGCCAGCATGACGGATCTTGGACTCGTCCTCGATCTTCACGCGCATAGGATATTCTCTATCTCCTATTTTTAACCTGATGGCAAGTGTCTCCATATCACTCAGATAAGTAGGTAATTAAATGATCGATTTCTTGTATATAATTATTGATTAGCTCACTCATTTCAGTTGACTGTTCCGGATTCACCGGTTGATTGTCCACAATGTTACTAATTTTAATTTTATTTTTAAAATGTTCGATTTCCTGCTCTTTTTTATCCAAAGCACTACTTACTTCGGATAATTTTTGCCTCAATTGCTGATTTTCCTCACTTATTTCCAGCAATTTATTACTAGCCTGCAGGGCTAGTTTCTCTAATTTTTGCAGTTCCTCTTGAATCATTTCTATGTTCTTATCAAAGCACCTACCTCTTTTTCAAAGGCTTGAATCAATTTACTCATTGTTTTGTCAATTACCTTATCGGTCAAGGTATTTTCCTGATCCTGTAAGTGAAAACTTAATGCATAGGCCTTTTTACCCGCATCTATTTTGTCCCCCTGATACACATCAAAGACACCGATTCTTTTCAATAATTTTCCGCCAAACTTCGTCGCCACCGATTTCACCTGATCATAGCTCACCGTTTTGTCAATTACCAGGGAAAGATCTCTACGTACTTCAGGGAATTTTGAAAGTTCTTCAAATTTCTTCAAACCTGAAGCTTTTTTGCAAAGCAAATCCCAGTTAAGGTCTGCATACCACACTTCCTGACGTACTTCTGCCTGTTTCAAAATTTTATCATCAAGCAAACCTACAGTCGCCAGTTCCTTCTGACCGAGCATGATTTTCAAGCCATAGGCAAAAGGCGCAGCTTCCACTATAGAAAGATCTCCAGCCTGTACATTCAGCTTCTCTAGAATGCTTTCAACCGTAGAGTAAATGTCAGGAAATGCAAAACTCTTGCTTGGCTCCAACCAGCTTTCTCCTGTCTTCTTGCCCGTAAGGAAAAGCGAAAGTCTTCTACTCTCTACATATCCTTCCTCAGCCTTATGATAAACGGTGCCAAATTCGAAGTATTTCAAATCTGTCTGACGCCTGTTGATATTTCTGGCCAACACTTCCAAACCGGAATACAACAAGCTTTGGCGCATCACATCCAGATCTTCGCTAAGCTTATTGTAGATAACGACATTGTCGGTTGGATCCAGGAAACCGGATTTTTCAGCGTAGGTTGACTTGGTCAGGCTATTTGTAATCATCTCATAGTAGCCCTGTCCGGTCAGCAGCTCCGTTAGGCGATACTGCAGCTTATTAAGATCCTTTACTGGATGTTCTGCAAGGTAATCCGTTCTGAGATTCTCAGAAAGGGCTACGTTGTGGAAGCCGTATATTCTCAAAATTTCCTCGATGATATCCGCTTCACGCGTCACATCCACCCTATAAGGCTTTGCCGTAGCAATAAAACCTTCCTGGCTCTCATTCGTCACCTTGACATCCAGACTCTCCAATATAGATTTTACCTGGGAAGGATCGATTTTCTTTCCAATCAGGCGGTTGATATGACCATAATTCACCTCGATCACAAAATCCTGAATCGGATCCGGATAAATATCTATCAACTCAGACCCAACTTTTCCTCCGGCGATTTCCTGCAACAGTTTAACTGCCATTTTTAGGGCGTAAACAGGCATATTTGGATCAGTTCCTCTTTCGAATCGGAAAGAAGCATCTGTCTTCAAACCGTGAAACTGACTTCCTTTTCTGACAATATCCGGGGAAAAATAAGCTGACTCCAAAAATATTGATGTAGTCTCTTCCGAAACTCCTGAATCCTCTCCTCCAAAAACACCGGCAATGCAAAGTCCCCCTTTTGTGTCTTTGATCATCAATTCCTCACCGGAAAGTTTCCTTTCTTTCCCATCCAAGGTGATGAATTTCGAGTCTTTGGGAAGTTTTCCTACGATGATTTTCCCTTCGGAAATCTTGGCCGTATCGAAGGCATGTAATGGCTGACCCAGATCATGCAAGATGAAATTGGTGATATCCACCACATTATTGATCGGCTCCAAATCCAGGGATTTCAGGAAATTCTGTAGCCATGCCGGGGAAGGGCCAACCTTCAAATCAGTCACCACCACTCCCGCATAGCGCGGGCAGTCAGCGGTATTTTCCACTTCTACCTGAATCGACGGGCCGGTCGTCTCGGCTTTCAGTTCAGGAGCAGCATCGATCTCCAAGTCTCTTCCCAAAAGTGCTTTCAGGTCACGTGCCACGCCCAGATGGGAAGCTGCATCAGCCCTGTTGGGGGTCAAACCGATCTCCAACACTTGATCCTGACCGATTTCTATATACTCAGAGGCCGGAGTACCATTCGGCAAATCCGTATCCAATACCATAATCCCGGCATGGCTGGAACCTAACCCAAGTTCGTCTTCGGCACAGATCATCCCTTCGGAAACCTCACCTCGGATCTTGGCTTTTTTGATCTGAAAAGAATCGCCTTCGGAAGGATAAAGCATTGCACCAACAGTGGCAACCAATACTTTTTGGCCTTTGGCTACATTGGGAGCTCCGCAGACAATCGGAGAAACCCCACTTCCAATATCTACGGTAGTCACGCTTAACTTATCCGCATTGGGATGCTTCTCGCAGGTCAGCACCTCTCCTATCACTATGCCTTCCAGGCCTCCTTTGACAGAGACAAATTCTTCCAGTCCTTCCACTTCCAAACCGGATTGGGTCAGCAATGCGCCGATTTCCTCCGCAGATTCGGTGTGAGGGATATATTTTTTTAATCGATTTATCGAGATTTTCATCAGTAAAACTAAATAAGGCAAATCAGAATTGATCTGCGTGATAAACAAAAGGGGTTCGAAAACCCCATTTTATCAAATTGTAAGCACAAATTTAAGAGATTTGAGCTAGGCAGAAAGGCTATTTCCCGTAATTTTTCTCTCCTACAGGAATAGCAATGTCCATTAAGTTTTCTTTCGGAGGAAGCGGGCAGCCATAGTCAGGATTATATGCGCAGTAAGGATTATAAGCCATGTTAAAATCCAAAGTTATACTGTTCTTCCCATCCTGTCGTGCGTTGATGTATCTACCGCCCCCATAGGTCTCTCCCGCACTGGTTTCATCCGCAAAGGCCAAAAAGAAATTACGCTTATCGGGCTCTTTGATTGCCTGAAGAAGAAGCAGTTTTTGGGTTTTGCCATTTAATTCAAATTCCGCCCAGGAGTGCTCTATGTATTTTTCCTTGGTTCCGTCAGTTAGGGGCACTTCCCTCACTTTCCTTCCTTCTATGGGCAGTAGCCGGGCTTTCACCTTATAGGCCGGATCAATGGGGTAGAAATTCAATTTCGTAAAGGATTGTTTCTGTTCATCGGTAAGCGGGGACTCAAAATTGAACCGGAGGAACTTAAACTGCCTTTCCCGCTCTGCCTCGATCTTTTCAATGTAATCTTCGGGGCTTTCTGTCCCGGTCAAAGTGTAAACCACCGCAGCCAAAACCACTACGGAGATCATCATAAGTATGATCGTGTTATTTTTCATGTGTTTATAATTGTTTTTTCAATGGCCACATAGCCTGTCCCGATCCGCCGCAGCGGATCGGGAGAATCTCGCACGATGAATAATCATGCCAATGTGTGTCGTTTTTGACATGCCTGCCTGTCCGGTAGGCAGGCTCGATTTCATAAGTCAGAGAATTGCCTCATCGGCGAAGCTAAAGTAGCCAACATCCGCAAAAATCACATGATCCAACACCGGCAAATCCAATTCCTTTCCGATTTTGACCAAGCGCTGGGTAAGCCTTTTATCCTGCTCTGAAGGCCCCAGGTTGCCGCTGGGATGATTGTGTACCAATATTATAGACTGGGCAAGATGCTCCAGCGCAGTCTTAAAAACGATCTTGGGATCCACCACTGTCCCAGAAGTACCTCCTTGCGAAACCAGATGTTTTCTGATGACCTGATTGCCCCTATTCAGTAGAATCAGGAAAAAATGTTCTATTTGCTCATCCAACAATTCAGGGCGCATCAAGTCATAAATATCCTGTGAGCAGGTGATCCGGGGTCTTATTACCGGCTCTGAATCCTTCCTCCTTCTGGCAAGTTCCATCGCCGCAATGATGGTTATTGCCTTGGCCTCCCCTATTCCTTTGAATTTCTTGAGATCCTGGATCGACATTTTTGCAAGTGTCCTCAGGTCATAATTGACCCCTGCCAGAATATGTTTGGATAAATCCACCGCACTCACAGATGGGGTACCGGAACCGATCAAAATAGCGATCAGTTCAGCATCAGTCAAGGCAGATTTGCCCTTCAAAAGCAGCTTTTCCCGTGGACGGTCTTCTTCTGCGAGTTGGGAAATTTTGATAGAGGCATATGTATCCATAGCAATCAATTAAAAAGTGAGCTATGAATTTAACTATTTCAGCACATAAAAAAAACCCTGACAAGCAGGGTTTTAGAGAATTAAAATCTTTTGGGACTAACCTAGTGCGGAAACGAACTTGGCCAATCTTGATTTTTTGTTGTTTGCGTTGTTCTTGTGAATCACATTCTTCTTAGCCAACTTGTCCAACATAGAAGATACTTTTTTGTAAAGCTCAGAAGCCTCCACTTTATCAGTAGATGCTTTCAATCTTTTGATGAAAGTCCTAGTTGTTTTAGCCTGATATCTGTTTCTCAAACGCTTAGCTTCGTTAGCACGAATTCTCTTCAGAGCTGATTTGTGATTTGCCATATCTTGATATTAAATAAAATTCTTTACGTGTCCCTATTCCGAATCGGAGTGCAAAGTTATTAGAATTTATTAATTCCACCAAAGTAATTTTAAACATTCGCCTGAATATCACTATTCTTCGAACCAAATAACTTGGCCTCACACCCCTTAATGTGGCAAATATACCTTTTCTATCATTATTTACATCCTAAATATTTTGATTAATTTAAGGTGTGAAATTTTTTCTTACCTACATATTTCTGCTTTTTCTAGTCCCTTCCACTTCAACTACCTGGGGTTTTTATGCTCATTCATTGATCAACAGGCTGGCTGTATTTTCACTCCCAGAGGAAATGATCGTCTTTTATAAACCTCATGTCCAGTTCATAACTGAGAAGGCGGTCAATCCAGACCGAAGGCGGTATGCCGTGATAGGAGAAGCGGAAAAGCACTACATAGATCTGGATCACTATGGGGATTCTGCCCTCCAAATTCTCCCCAAGTACTGGAATGAGGCAGTAGAAAAATTCACCGAAGACAGCCTTCGAGCCAACGGAATAGGGCCTTGGTCCACCTATTTCACATTCATCAATCTTACGAAAGCTTTTGAAGCTAAAAACACTACGGCTATTCTCAGGCTTTCTGCGGACTTGGGTCATTACCTGGGAGACCTGAATGTACCGCTGCACACCACCGTGAATTACAACGGACAATTGACCAACCAATTGGGGATCCATGGCTTTTGGGAAAGCCGGGTACCCGAACTGCAGGCAAAGGACTATCCCCTTTGGGTAGGGCAGGCAGAATATGTGGATGATCCTCAGCAGGCGATTTGGGACGCAGTAGCTGCTGCCCATGCGCAGGTGGACAGTGTTTTGTCGATCGAAAGAGAGCTGACCCAGAACTTCTCTCCTGATCAAAAATTCAGTTATGAGGAGCGGAACAACCTCACCGTACGGGTTTATTCCCGTGAATTCACAGAAGCTTACGTGCTTGCCCTTGACAATCAGGTGGAGCGGCAGATGAGAAAATCCATCAAGATGATTGCGGATTTTTGGTTTACCGCCTGGGTAAATGCCGGACAGCCGGATTTGAGCAATTTAAACAGTAAAGAAGTTGAAGACGAGGACTTGGAAGTAAAACCCGAATTGAAGGTAAGAGACCATTGAAAATCAGAAATATAAAGTTAAAAAGCTAAAAGTTACCGAACTCATTTGAAATATTGAGGAAGATTGAAATTTCGAAAGCTGAAAAAACATCATGGATAGAGATTTGAAACAAAGAACAAAAACTTTCGCATTAGAAATTATTAAGCTTGTTTCCGAGCTCCCCAAAAACACGGCTGGGTTTGAGCTGGGGAAACAAATAATTAGGTCTGGAACATCTATAGGAGCAAACTATAGATCTTCTCAGAGAGGCCGTTCCAGGGCAGAATTTATCTCAAAGCTATCCGTTGTTCAAGAGGAAGCTGATGAAACAGTCTTTTGGCTTGAATTGATCTCTGAATCCGGAACTTCTACCGCAGAAAGGATAAAACCGTTGCATAAAGAAGCTTGTGAGTTAACTGCAATTTTCACCACAATGGTTCTCAACGCCAAGAGAAACTCTTAGGGTTTACACGTTCCAGTTTTTTAGATTTCTCACTTTATAATTCAGACTTTGTATTTCAAGCTACTACTTCCGACTTCAAATAACTCTCAATCGCCCTTCCAAGTCTCCTGAAAGTACTCTTAAACACCTCCTCATTTTCCTCCAAGAGCGTCACACGGAACCCTCTCAGATCTGAGCAGAAGGATGAAATCGGCACCACACAAATCTGCTCGGCTGCCAATAGATTATAGACAAATCGCTTGTCCAAAGGCATGTCCTTTTCCTCCAGCCAAGTATCCAACAAACCTTTCAGTTTCTCATCTTCTATAGGCAGAAACTGATCTTCCTTCAATACCCCTTCATCAAAAACAATGGTGTTATAAAAGGCACCCTGCGTTGGATTGAACTTAATCCCCGGAATATCACCTAAGATCTCCCGCATCCAATCGCTTCGCTTTCCGATCTGAGCATTTGCTTCCTCTCTATACTTGAAGTATGCGGGATGCTTCATGATTTTAGGTATCGCCAGCTGTGGCAAAATAGTAGAGCAAACCTCGATCATCTTCGCATTTTCCAGTGTCTGGCAAAGCTTGGAAAACTCCTTGGATGATTCCCTGTTATAGAATTCCATCCAGCCACAGCGCGATCCTGGCCAAGGGAATTCTTTGGAAATTCCTTTCAGGGAAATCGCAGGTCTATCCCCTATCACTTCTGCCAATGGAACTGCAGTGATTCCGTTATAGGTAATATTTTGATAGATCTCATCAGTGATCAGAAGCAGATTAAATTCTTCCGCAATCTTCACAAAAGCTTCCAACACCTCTTTGGGGTACACCATCCCGGTAGGATTATCAGGATTGATGATCAAGATTCCGACTATGGATGGATTGTACCGAACCTTCAGATACAAGTCCTCCATATCCGGAAGCCATTGATTGTCCGGGTCAAGTTTGTAGGTAATCGGAGCCGCATTGGCATGTGCTGCCTCAGCAGAACTGTGCGTGCTATATGCGGGAGATGGGCCGATAATCCTGGCCGTAGGAATCAGAAACTGGTATAATTTTGCGATAGCATCTCCAAGTCCATTAAAGAACAAAATATCTTCTGCAGTGATCTGAGCTCCTCCCCTATCATTGTTAAGATCGGCCAGAAACTTACGCGTTTCCAGCACTCCTTTAGAGTCTGCATACCCATAGGTCTTATCCTCCTTCAGCAGATCGGCAATGATTTCCTTCATCCAATCCGGCACATGATTGCTTTTCTGGATAGGATCCCCAATATTTTCCCAGGTCATGGCATAGCCTAAGGCCTCCACTTGACGGGCTTTCTTGACGATACCACGAATTTCATAGGATAATTCTTCCGCTCCGGGTCTGAGGAGTAACTGTCTCATAAGGTTGATAGGCTAAATGCAAAACATTTCGGGTGCAAAGAAACAAAAAAGAGAAATGAAAGCATCTCCCAGCATAGAAATACTGAATTTTTCTATCGGGGATAAAAAGCAACCAAATTTAATTTGCCTTTACTTTGTTACAAAATTTGATAAAAAATGCCCTGACTTTGTGACAAAGTAAATATAATTTACCCTTACTTTGTTACAAGATATTCGAAAAAATGCCCTTACTTTGTGACAAAAAGAAGTATACATGAGCTTTAATAGACAGGTGTTTAACATATTAACCTCTTGGAAATCAAAACCAGAAAGGAAACCACTCATTATTCGGGGTGCCAGACAGGTGGGAAAGACAACTTTGGTCAAGCAATTCGCAAAGACCTTCCCTAATGCGATCTTGCTAAACCTAGAAAAAACGAGCGATCGATCTTTCTTTGAAGACTTCGAAGATGTCAAAACAATCGTTGAGGCAATCTTAGTCAGCAAGAATTTACCATCAGCCAATCTTTCTAATACGCTACTTTTCTTAGATGAAATTCAAGAATCCCCAAAGGCTATACAATTGCTTCGCTATTTCTACGAGGAAATGCCCGAAATGCCCATCATCGCAGCTGGGTCACTTTTAGAATTCGCTTTAAAAGAGGTTAAGAGTTTTCCCGTTGGAAGGGTTGAATTCCTGTATCTCTACCCGATGAATTTCCATGAGTACCTAGAAGCCATTGGCCAAAAAGCTGCATTGGAACAATTCACACAAGTACCATTAAAACCCTTTGCCCATAAGACGTTGATGAATTTATTTCATCGTTATGCCATCATAGGCGGAATGCCCGAAATCATCAAAACAGATTTAGAAAAGCAAAATCTCGCTGACTTGCCCCCCATATATGAAAGTATTTGGAGCACTTACAAGTCTGACATTGAAAAATACAGCAGCAATGAAAATGAGCGTAAAATCATCCGACATTTGATGAATTCGGCACATTTAGCCTTAGATCAACGTGTCAAATTCCAAGGATTCGGCAATTCCAACTATAAGTCCAGAGAGATCGGAGAATCTTTCCGCATTTTAGAAGACGCAAAAGTAATGCGGTTAATCTATCCGACTACAGATCTAGCTCCGCCACTTCAACCCGACTTGAAAAAATCTCCGAGAATTCAGTATCTGGATACGGGGTTGCTCAACTATTCCTTGGGAATCCAGGGACAAATGCTGCGGATGGAAGACTTGAGCCAAGCTTATAAAGGTGCGCTGATCCCTCATATGATTACGCAGGAATTGATTTCGACCACACACCTGACAGATCACAAACCTAATTTTTGGGTGCGCGAGAAAAGACAGTCCAGCGCAGAAGTGGACTTGGTAACCCCTAATAATGGTTTAATTATCCCTATTGAGATCAAATCCGGTGCAACAGGCACTCTTCGCTCACTGCATCAATTTATCGATGCCTGTGATCATGCTTATGCAGTGAGAATCTACGGTGGGGAATTGCGAATCGAAGAGACGACCACTCCTTCAGGTAAAGCGTATAAATTACTTAATCTACCCTATTATTTAGGTACAAGTATCAAAGAATATTTAGATTGGTTTATTCAATAAAAAAACTTCGCTAGTGATCCGCATTCTTCTACTCATAATCTTCGTATTCCTCATCGATTGGTATTCCTATCAGGCTTTCAAAACGGTATTTCCCGAGCAAAACTGGGTTAAGATCGGGTTTTGGATCTTTTCTGTTTTCGTTTATCTCTTTGTAGCCTATGGCTTCCTGACCTTCAGCCGGGGTAATCTCGGTCTGAACTTTGGAAGAATGATTTCCCTATTGGTTTTGTCATTGATCCCAAAGCTTATCGTCTT
This sequence comes from uncultured Algoriphagus sp., assembly GCA_965651895.1. Lineage (GTDB taxonomy): Bacteria > Bacteroidota > Bacteroidia > Cytophagales > Cyclobacteriaceae > Algoriphagus. Next base: position 30,981 of record CBFGUY010000031.1, read on the forward strand.
GGGCTTTATGTTTGGAGAAGATATCTTACGTTTTCTTACAGGGATATTTTATTCTGTAGCCGGCAGTCAGGAAGGTGATTTTCTGCCGGATCGAAGAAAATTTGTTAGCCAAGCCGCATTAGCATTATCCGCAATTCCTTTTCTGGGAATCCTGCACGGGGTTTTGGTAGGGAAATACCGCTACCGGGTTCTCAATCATACGTTGGAGTTTGATGACCTCCCCGAGGAGTTTGACGGATTTACGATCACCCAGATCTCAGATATACATTCCGGGAGTTTTGACAATAAAAAGAAACTGGAATACGGCATTGAGCTGATCAATCAGCAAAAATCAGATGTCATCCTATTTACAGGTGACTTAGTCAACAACCAGGCGGAGGAGATGGAGCCTTGGATAGAGACTTTCAAAAAGCTAGAGGCTCCCATGGGAAAGTATTCTATTCTGGGCAATCATGACTATGGGGATTATGTGTCTTGGCCAAGTAAGGAGGCCAAAGAGGCAAATATGCAGCGTCTTTATGAAATACAGGAAGAACTTGGCTTTAGGCTATTAAGAAATGAATCTGTAAAACTTCAAAAGCCTGCCCTGAGCGAAGTCGAAGGGGCTGCCCTGA
>CBFGUY010000032.1:0-30198 GCA_965651895.1 uncultured Algoriphagus sp.
CAAACCAGCACGATAAACTTTAACTCCATCAATCTCTTCATTTTTCAGTCCTTTATCAGGCATCAAACTAAGCACAACTACTTCATGTCCCAGAGATTTCATGCCTTCAACGATCAGTTTCAGAGAAATCTCAGCACCACCTTCGATCAGCGGACTATAGAGTGTATTGATGTATAAAATTTTCATGGATCGTTTGTAGCGGAAAAAGAATATCTAATTTACCAAGCTTTCATAGAGCTCTATTAGACTATCGCTCACATTTTTTTTATTGTTCTGCTTTTGGATCAGCTCTCGCATATATAGCCCTTTATCTAATAGTGAGTTGGGGTTACTTTTCCATAATTCTATAGCCTTCTCTACCTGGAGCAGTAAAGCGTCTGCATGTTCTTCTTCAGAATTATATGTATAATCCAGTACATTGTCCCCTGCTTTTAAGTCATCAATGGTGCCAATTCTTGGACAAATCACCGTTCTGCCATAAGAGAAGGCAAGAATGACCGTGCCTGAATTAAGACTGCTTGCCAATGAGTAGGGAAGAATAAGCAAATCAGATTCGTGGATGTGACCCGGTAATTCCTCATCAGGAATGAATGTAAGGTCAAGCTTAATATTCTGAGTGTCCCGAGCCAAAGCCTCCAATTCACTGCGGTATGAGTCAGAACTCGGATTGCCAGCTACAGTCAATTGGATATCCGAAGGGAATTTTTTTGCCAAATCAATGAGCAATTCTATATTCTTATAAGGTTTAATGGCACCTATGAATAGCAGCCTTAGCTTGGGATTTTTCTCTTCTACTTTGTCTGGGATCATTGGCCCGTAAACATCCACAAAGTCCGGATGGGGTATATGGATAATATCCGCTTGGAGGTCGGGATATTGACTCGCCAATATAGCTCTCGAAAGCGTAGAGTGAATCACAATCGCATCAGCCTGAGCAACCACTTTCCGGGTTAAAGCCTGGCTTAGCTTTCCCGACTTTTTCTCATGGGAAACACGGTTGTGCATCGTCCACACCAGCTTTTTCTTCCCAAGCTTCACAGCTGCCAATACTACCAGTTTTCTGAAATAGCTCTTCCACATACTTGCGGAACTACTATCATCCAGATTTTCAAACCAATTTAAATGTACTAACTCAATGGACTTAAAATGTTTCCATGAAGAAAGGAAATCATCCAGGCGGTTCACCTCAAATCCATGCCTTTTCAGTCCATCGACTAAAATGTTGATGTATTTGTTTTCCTTGTTCTCGCTGGGGTTAAAGATGATTTTGGTGCGTGAATTCATTGGTTAAGAGCGGTTTGAATTCATGCTTTTGGCAAGTGACACGCTGATGTCCTTGATCGAAAGGCCAAATTTGTCCCGTGTACTGATCCAGGTCTTGGCTTTGCCCAGAGGATTACTGCGCATGGAGAGCATCATGGTATAGAGTTTTTTCTCATGCATGTACTTGTCCTTTTGCTTCAGTAAGTGCTGGTAGATGACTTTTTCCGAAGGATGTGGAGGATTATTAGTTAGGAAATCGTCGAGCCATTCCGCATAGCTCAGGTCTGCCATCATTTTGTGCAGGTCATTTCCTGTAGAAGTAATGGACAGGCGGTTACTACGATATTCGAAGACAGGTTTGTTAGAATGCGCAATTCCTTTTTTCTCAGAAGCAATAAAGGCCGTTATATCATCCGATCCCCATGCAAGAGGGAGCTTGTAGAAACCTCCCTGAGCCCTTAAGGCTGCAGTGCGATAGACATAGTCAGAGATGTAATTTGACCTCAACTGGCGCAGACGATGCCAGATAGAATCATACACATATTCGAAAGCTGGCAAAGCTGGGGTGAGCAGTACATCATTCCCGTCATCGTCTATGATTTTGCTGCGGCAGTGATAAACATTTAAAGTTGGATAACTCTGAATCAGCTTTTCGAATTCCTCCAAAAAATCAGGTGCTAAGCGGTCATCATCACCCATTATGACGATAAATTCCCCAGTAGCCAGTTCCAGGCATTTATTCCAATTATCCACCAAATCATAGGCTCCCACATTTTTTTCATTCTTGAAATAGCGGATTCTGGGGTCTTGATTTTTCTGCGAAATTTCCTCCACTGGCTCAGGTGAGCAATCGTTCAAAATGATCAATTCAAATTCATTGACGGTCTGCCGGAGAATGCTGTCTATGCATTCCTGAAGGTATTTGCTCTTGTAAGCAGGAATACAAATCGAAAATTTATTCTTGCTCATCGGATGGTTTTCTTTTCAAAAGTTTGGTACGCAGAAATTCAATGTCTGCGGATTTGATAATAAAGAGAAAGTGGAAAGCGGCAAAAATCGTAGTGAAAATCGCAGATCTAATAATCATTCCTACTATTCCTTCTGGTAATTCTATCCACATACCTATTCCATAAACTATGGCAAAGGCGATGATAGCCCCTAAAACAGAGGGTGAAAAGGCTCCGAAAAAGATTTTTTTACTATCCAGTTTCAACACTTTTGGAATATAATAAATATAAAAGAAACCGATCTGTATCAGCATATAGGCCAAGTAGCCGATCACCGCTGCGCCTACATTCCAGGTAGGGGCCAGGACTACTGTGATCGGCAGAGAGAGAATGCAGGCTGTTGCTGAGGAATAGATCAGAAAGCGCGTTTTTCCTGAGGAAAGCACCAGGCTGGCGACCGGGGTATTATGCATATTCAGCAATACTGTAAGCAGCCATAGATTCATCCATATACTCAAATGGAGGTAATCTTTCCCCATGTAAAGGAGCAGAATTGATTCAGAATTCAACACCAGTACAAAAACTATAAAACTTAAGAAAATAGAAATATAGCGTGTGGCGGTAAATACCATTTTCTCCATTTTAGCATGATTTCCTTCTTGATAGACTTTGGAAGCCGATGGTAAAAGCACCTGTAGAAAGATGGTCCCAAAAGATATAATGAGCATGGCAATAGTCTGGATGACACGGTAATCTGTGAGGACATCGATGCCGGAGGCAAATTTGGCAAGCAAAATAGGGCGGAGTTCATTTGCAGTCAGCTGGAAAAGCCCCATTAGAAATATGGCCGAGCTATACCCTATAATTTCTCTGAAGATTTTCCCGTCCCACTTAGGCATCAGTAGTTCCGCTATCGGAATAGGATAAACACGTAAGCGCAACACATTGAGGGGGATAGGGATCAGAGTGGAGATGGTGTAGAAAAGAAAATACAGAGGCAAAGACCACTGGAAATGAATCGCTAGGATCGCCACTACAAAGTTCAAAACGCTGCTGACCACCGTTACCCGATTGACATAGCCTAATTCATCTTTTGCGCTGAGCAGCTGAATGATGACATTAGAAAGCCAGTTTAGAACCGTACTTGCCGATAGGATATACATCATGATCCGGTAGGTAGGGATCTGATCTGGTTTGAGGTTGAAGAATAGCTGGCCATAATTGGCCATAAACATAAATATCAAGGCATTAATTAAGCCGATTGTACCATAGAAAATTACGCTGGAGCGTGAGGCTTTGCCTATGTTTTCCCAGTCTGACTTTGCTTCCCATCTGGAGAAAAAGCGAACAGAGCCCACATTCATTCCCAAATCCATAAGACGGAGATAAGCGTTGAGGGAAAATGCCAAGGCAATTAATCCGTAGTCAGCTTTCCCATAGTAACCTACCAATAGAGGGATGGTCACAAATTTGGCAGCTGCGTCGAGGATTTTGGCTAAAATCCCCCAGACTGACCCTGAAAAAATACGATGGACTGCAACTGGTTTGGCGCTCAAAATAGTCTTTTGATGATTTTTTACTGAATTTACGACCTACTTACCAAAAATAGTTCCTGAGCTTAATATCTCTTGAATTAAAATCAAGTATCTTTTTTGCAAGGATATCTGAGCCCTGGGCGAAATCAAGTCCCATGAAACTGTTTAAAGCAAAATGCCTGGACTTTGGAGGTTCTAAATTCAGGCTGCGGACAATGGATTATGGGCTATCGACTAAAAACAACTACATGACAAAAGTCTTAATAATAGGAGCCTTCGACCGATACAATTACGGAGATTTGCTTTTTCCTTTGGTGATCGAAAGGCAACTGAGTACTTACGGGAAAGATTTTGAATTTGAATATTATGGATTGGTTCAGAGTGATCTTTCCGGTGTGGGGGGGCTCCCCACTAAGGGATTACAGGATTTTTATAGAGACTGCGGCGATCCCAATAATCCTGTACATGTGATAATTGCAGGGGGGGAAGCATTAGGGGTAACCTGGAATTCGCTTTTTGCTGCATTGAATCCGTTGTTCCAGCGGATCAATAAAAGGCATGTAAAAGTCAATAAATTGTTGGACTTGAATGCCTGGACCAAGAAGATTCTGAAAGGTAAGACTACCCTGCCATTTGTATTTGATAAGTCTGATTTTGCCGGAGTCCAATCTGTGATTTTGAATTCGCTAGGTGGCTCTGGGTTGGGTTCAGCTGTTTTTTCGAAGTTTGATTTTTTGAAAGGCAAGCTTCAAAATGCGGACTATTTTGCCGTGCGAGATCAGTTGACAGTAGATAATTTGAAAGAAAACGGAGTAAGTGCTGACCTGTTTCCAGATTCAGCCATCTTAATGTCAGAGTTCTATCCATTGAATTATCTGCATAAAATGGTAACCCAGGATGTGGCGGGGTATGTGGCAGAGCATGCTGGGAAGTATGTTTTTGCGCAGATCAATAAGAAAACCACCCGGGGTCACGAGCAGACGATAGCAGATGGGCTGGACGAGATTTATCAAAAAGGAAACACAGATCTTTGTCTTTGCCCTATAGGAAAAGCGTTGGATCATGACGACCATGAGGCTTTACAAGAGATCGGGACGCTTTTAAAAAGTCCTTACACCTATTTTGACGCAGACAATATCTGGGATATCATGTATCTGATTGCCAATTCAAAATGCTATGTCGGCACCAGTCTCCATGGTGCCATTACGGCCTTGAGCTATGCGGTGCCTCATGTAGGACTGAAAGTAGAGAAACTGGGGGCGTACTTAGCGACCTGGGGGCTGGAAGGGAATCAGCGTTCAGTCGAGTTTACAGAAATTTTTGAGCAGTTCAAGGTCGCAACTGCCGCATCTCCGAGAGATTTAGAGGCTTCTAGAGATCGGCAGTTTGTAGAGATCAAGAAGGGATTTGATAAGATGGTACAGGTGCTGAGTTAAAATAAATTCCATTTAAAAGGATCGTTCTATCTTAAACTAAAGTATATCCGTGATTTTTGTGATTTGAATCACTAATTTTGTGTAATTTTTGTGATTACAATCACAAAAATTGTATTAAATTTGTGATTATAGACTCCGATTATGTCAAAAGATCCAATAATCAGAAATATTCTCCCTTCCATTCGGGAGCGTTTGTTCCGAAACAAGGCAATTTTGATTTTAGGGCCAAGGCAGGTTGGGAAAAGTACGCTATGTCAAAAGATACTCGAAGGAACAGGTCTTACTTGGTTCTATTTGAACGGAGATGAGGCGGATGTCAGGTCGGAGCTGACCGATACCACAGCTACCCGGTTAAGGAGCTTGTTAGGAGATCATAAAATCCTATTTATTGACGAAGCGCAACGAATACCTGGTATCGGGCTTACCTTGAAAATAATCGTAGATCAACTCACAGATGTGCAAGTAATAGCTACAGGATCATCTGCATTTGACTTGATAAATCTGGCAAATGAGCCTTTGACGGGCAGGAAGTTCGAATTCTTTCTTTTCCCTTTAAGTTTTGGGGAAATGGTGAACCATCACGGTTTGTTGGCTGAAAAACGCATAATAGAGCAGCGTATGATTTATGGCTATTATCCAGAAATTGTGACACATGCAGGAGAAGAAAAGGAGTTGTTGAAACTTCTTGCAGGAAGCTATCTCTACAAGGATCTCTTGATGTTGGAGCAAATCAAAAAGCCGATTTTGCTTGAAAAATTGTTAAAAGCTCTTGCGCTACAATTGGGGAGTGAGGTTAATTACCATGAGCTTGGGCAAATAGTGGGGGCGGATAAGATAACTGTAGAAAAGTATATTGATCTATTGGAGAAGGCTTATGTAGTCTTTAGGATTCCAGCATACAATCGAAATGTGAGAACTGAATTAAAGAAAGGAAAGAAAATTTACTTTTACGATTGTGGGATTAGAAATGCGATTTTAGGGAATTTCAACCCTTTAATAAACAGGACAGATGTAGGTGCGTTATGGGAAAACTATTACCTCGTAGAGCGGATGAAGTATCAGGCTTATACAAATAGGGATACTAAATATTATTTTTGGAGAACTACGGCGCAGCAAGAAATTGATTTTATAGAGGAATCAGTAGAGGGCATGAGTGCCGTGGAATGTAAATGGAGCGAAAAATCTAAAGTCAGGTTTCCATCTACTTTTACTACAGCATACCCAAAAGCTACTCTTGAGATTATCACTCCAAAGAATATTGAGGGGGTGTTAGGATTTGAGTTATAAATTTTCACATCACAACTGACAGCCTGTCACCCTTAAAGCCAAATAATTAATTGTCATTTGGCTTTTAAGGGTTTTATATTTAATTATTCTAACAACATGGTGAAAATCTGAAGATTATCCTCTTTCGGTATGAAGGTTGTTTTAAAAGTGTCTGGTTAAATAAGTTAAACCAGTATTTATTAAGTTTCCACATTTAAAAATTGTAATTCAATTCTGATTTATTGCCGATTCTGATAATCCATAAGGGAAGGTGAGGTTCGGAAAAAATCAATTTATTATAAAAAAAACAAAAATGTCTAAGCAAAGAATTCTCATCAAATATGGTGGGAATGCGATGATCAGTCCCCAGCTGCAGCAGGAAATAGCAGCTCAGATTTTTAAACTTCAAGAAGCGGGAAATGAAGTTGTCATGGTACACGGAGGTGGGCCATTCATTAACAAAGCACTCGAAAAAGCAGCTATCAAATCGCAATTTGTGGATGGTCTCCGGGTGACAGAAGCTATAGCTTTTGCGGAAATCCAAAAAGCGCTGATCGGAGAAGTCAATGCGGATTTGATCTCCACCCTTAATCAGAATAAACTAAAAGCAGTAGGCCTTTCCGGAAAAGACGGAGGGATGGTCCAGGCTAAAAAGTATCAGCATCAATCAGCTGACGGAAGTAAGGTTGATTTGGGGTTGGTGGGAGCTATTACCCTCATAGATGATAGTCTAATCAATTTACTATGCAGTGCAGGTTATGTGCCTGTCGTAGCCTGTGTGGCAGATGGCACTGACGGGACTTCCTATAACATTAACGCAGATACGTTCGCCGGTAAACTAGCGGCGGCTATTCACGCCGATCAACTGATCGTCTTGACGGACGTGGATGGGCTTTTTCTGAGATTTCCGGATCCTGAATCTATTATCCATGAGCTCAATGAAGCTGCCGTGAAAGAACACATGGGGTCGACAATCCAAGGAGGTATGATCCCAAAAATCCAATCCTGTATGCTGGCCTTGAACGAAGGCGTTCGAAAAGCCATCATACTAAATGGGACAAAGCCTGCACAGATTTCCGAATATGTGATTGAAAACAAGAAAATAGGAACCACTTTGACTCTATAGAACCATGACAAATCAAGATTTACATACCAAAGACAAAGAGAATTATTTACCGACCTTCAACCGCTTTCCATTGGCTTTTATTAAAGGAAAGGGAAGTAGGCTCTGGGATGCAGATGGCAAGGAATATATAGATTTGCTTGCAGGAATTGCAGTAAATAACGTTGGTCATTGCCATCCAAAAGTTGTGAAAGCGATTCAGGAACAGGCGGCAGAACTGATGCATATTTCCAATTTTTTCGTAAGCCCACAGCAAGTCGCTCTCAGTGAATTGCTGGTCAAAATCTCCAAATTGGACAGGGTGTTTCTGACAAACAGCGGAGCCGAATCTGTAGAGGGGGCGATCAAGATCGCCCGACGATATGCACATAAGCATGGTCAGGGTGGTAAAATCATTTCCATGCAAAATTCCTTTCATGGTAGGACTTTGGCCACTATAGCCACTGGTCAGGAGAAATACCAGCAGGGTTTTGGTCCCATCCCAACAGGATTTACGCAAGTTCCATTTAACGATCTTGTAGCCGTGGAAGCGGCAATGGATCAGGATACAGCTGCGGTGATCGTAGAGCCGATACAGGGAGAAGGGGGAGTTGTCCCTGCGGAAAAAGCGTATCTGCAAGGGTTGAGAAAGTTATGTGATGATAAAGGCATTTTATTGATTTTTGACGAAATCCAGTGTGGCATAGGCAGAACCGGTAAGTGGTTTGCCAAAGATCATTTTGGAGTGCAGCCAGATATCATGACCCTGGCCAAAGGTCTGGGAGGCGGAGCGCCGATCGGAGCTTTGCTCTGTACAGAGAAAGTGGCAAGTGCCATAGAATTTGGTGATCATGGGACTACTTTCGGAGGTAATCCCCTGGTGGCCGCTTCAGCTATAGCGACCATCGAAGTGATCAATGAGGAACAGCTGTGCGCCAGAGCACTGGAAACCAGCGAGTGGTTAAGGGGGGAGTTGGATGAATTGATAGCCAAACATGAAGAACTCGAGTCTGTCAGAGGAATGGGACTGATGCTGGGAATCAAAATGAGATCCGAAGCCAAACCATTTGTCTTACGTCTGCTGGAAGAAGGGATTGTGGCAAATGCTACAGCCGGAAATATTTTGAGACTGGTTCCGGCACTAAATATCAGCAGAGAGGAGCTGAACGTTTTCCTCAAAAAATTTGATGCAATCCTTTCAGAAACCAAAATTCCAGCCTAAGATGAATATACAGAAATTAAAAGTAGCCATAGTAGGAGCTTCTGGGTTTACAGGTTCCGAACTGGCGAGATTGCTTCTCAACCATGAAGAAGTTTCTATAGAAATGATCACTTCAGAAACTCATGTAGGCAAGCCATTTTCTGACTTGCATCCGCAGTTTTTCAATCGATTGGACATACCTTTGGTCAGTGCAGAAGAAGTGGGAAATAAGCAGGTCGATGTGATTTTCCTGGCATTGCCTCATGGTGTTTCCATGGATTTTGTAGCTAAATGGAAAGATAGTGGAGCAAAAATAATCGACCTTTCAGGTGATTTCAGACTCTCTTCCAAGGAAGTTTATGAAGAGTGGTACGATAAAAAACATTCGTATCCTGAAGGGTTTGAAACGGCTGTTTACGGTTTGCCCGAGCTTTTTGCAGAGAAGATAAAAGATGCAAGTCTGGTCGCAAATCCAGGTTGCTATCCTACAGCATCAATCCTAAGCATGGCTCCACTTTTTGCAAAGCAATTGGTGGAAAAGAACTCACTGATCATAGATGCCAAGTCAGGCCTCACTGGAGCCGGAATCAAGGCGAGTGCTACCACGCATTTCTCTAATGTCAATGAGAATTTTAAAGCTTATGGAATTGCCGGTCACCGCCATACTATTGAGATAGAGGAGCAATTGGGTACTTTGGCTGGCTACCAAACTGCTCTGCAATTTACCCCGCACCTACTTCCTGTGGACAGAGGGATATTGGTGACTGCATATGCCAAGGTCACCCAAGATATGAATCAGGAGAAACTGACTGGCATCTACCGTGATTTTTATGAGGACAAACCTTTTGTTCGATTGAGAAATCAGGCCCCAGGGATCAAAGATGTTCGGGGCAGTCATTTTTGTGATGTTTTCCCGGTCTGGGATGATAGAACGGAACGTGTGATCGTGATCTCTGTAATTGACAACTTGCTAAAAGGTGCCGCCAGTCAGGCTGTCCACAATATGAATTTGATGTTTGGTCTAAATGAGTCGCAAGGCTTGAACCAAGTACCATTAAAACCCTAAGGAGTCAGAAGACCGATACTTCGACTAAGCTCAGTACAAGTGACGGGTGACCGAAGTCGCCTAAATGCTAGAGTTGAGCTGATTCTATGAATAGTTAGTTTTTTGGCAAAAAAGAGGATTTATAAAATCATAATTTAAAAAAGATGATACAAAATATTACTAACGTACGCGGCATCAAATGCTGGGGTGCGCATACTGGTGTGAAATCCATGAAAAGGGATTTGGCCATTATCTATTCGGAGGTTCCAGCAGCTGCTGCCGGAACCCTGACCCAGAATAAAGTGCGCGCCGAGCCTATCAAAATCACTGAAAAGAACCTGGCAAATAACAGAGCCCAAGTCATCATCTGTAATGCTGGAAATGCAAACGCCTGTACCGGTGACCAGGGCAAAGAGGGTGCCGAAGCGATGGTGCGTACTACAGCTGAGATGCTGGGGATTTCTGAAGAGGATGTGATCGTGGCTTCTACCGGTATTATTGGGGTGGAGTTTCCTACTGATGATGTAGTGGAGGGGCTCAAAGTGAACATCCCCAAGTTAAGTGATGAACTCAAAGCTGGCTCTTTTGTGGCCAATGCGATCTTGACGACAGATACTTTTGCCAAGGAAGGTTTTGTGGAATTTGAGCACGATGGTGCGAAAATAAATATGGGTGGAGTGGCCAAAGGTTCGGGAATGATCCATCCCAATATGGCAACCATGCTGGCATTTGTGGTGACGGATTTTAATATCGACGAGAAACTCCTGCAGGAAGCGGTGAGTTACTGCGTAGATCGCTCATTTAATATGATCACCGTGGATGGTGATACCTCTACCAATGACATGGTGGCCGTGTTGGCAAATGGCCTGGCCGGTAATAGAAAAGTGAATAGCAAGGAAGATCCGGGCTTTGCCGTGTTTCAGGAAAAATTATTGCAAATCCTTACTCACTTGGCCAAACTGATCGTTTCCGACGGTGAAGGTGCTTCTAAATTCATAGAATATAAAGTTACAAAAGCCAGAACAGAGGCTATTGCCCGGACTTTCGTACGTGCCATCTCTGATTCTACTTTGGTGAAAACTGCCATGTTCGGACGTGATCCCAACTGGGGAAGAATCATTGCGGCGGCGGGAAATGCCGGAGTGCCATTTAATTATAGGAAAGTAAATTTATACATAGGCGATCAAAATCACCTGGTACAGGTACTGGACAAAGGCAATCCCCTGGATTTTGAAAAATCTTATATGAAAAAACTCCTTCGTGAATCCCATATCAAGGTGCTGCTGGAATTGAACACCGGAGAGGAAGAAGGCGTAGGTTGGGGATCGGATCTGACCACGGATTACGTCATGTTCAATTCTGTTTATACGACTTGATTGAGCTTTTTTTCCATTGTTAACAAAGTATCCTGCTTCTCCGGAAGCAGGATTTTTTTTACGTCTTGAAATAGAAATAAGCCATTGCCTGAAATCAGTCTATCTTCCCAAAAAACTCCTCAAGATCCAGTTTAAAACCGGGGATACATTCTGAAGTAATGATATCACCATGGGAAAAAAGCCGCGAAGGCTGATACTTACCGTCGATCAGATGATAGATAATCAAGGTCTCTTCAGAAGGATGGATAATCCAGTATTCTTGAACTCCGGATTCCTCATATACTTCATATTTGTTCCTTAGCTCTTTCTTGTTGTTTCCCGGAGAAAGCACCTCTACGATCAAATCCGGTGCTCCCACACATCCAGCATCATCCAGTTTTGACAGATCACAAACCATACAGATATCCGGCTGAACCACCGTGAAAATATCCTCGTTCCTTTTGGAATTAACAGGCAGTCGTACGTCAAATGGAGCGATGTATACTTTACATTTTTTTCCTTCCAAATGAACCAAAAGCCGTGAATAGAGCAGTCCTGCCACTTCCTGATGCTTTCTTCTAGGAGCCGCGGCGGCAGACCGAAACACTTTTCCTTTGATGAGCTCGACCATTTCTTCGATCTCCCAGGTCAGATAATCTGCATAAGAATACGTGCCGTATTCTGTAAACGGCTCTTTTACAAGGTTTTTATCTTCGGATTCCATAACAGCAATTTACAGAAATTGCCGGAAAAATTCGATAAAGCGCATCTAGGTCTTACAAACCTCAACCGAGCTACATGTACCGGCCAACTTCAAAACCTTTCAGCTCCAAAGTTGTGTCCTTTTGCTGATGCAGTTCAGTGATGATTTTACCTGATGCAGGTGCCAGGCTGATGCCCATCATGGAATGTCCGCTGTTGACTAGTACATTAGAGTATCCGGGAGCAAAGCCAATATAGGGAAGACCGTCCGGTGAACAGGGCCTGAGGCCTTTCCAGATTTTATTTTCCTCCGGGAATTTTGCTTCAAATGCGGGATAGTATCGATTAATGGATTCAAAAATTCCCTTTACCCGATTGAGGTTAATTTTTTGATTGGTGCCGGCGATTTCCATCGTGCCTCCAAAGCGGACTTGCTCGCCATAAGGACTCACAGCCACTTTCATTTCGGTCAAGATCGAAGCTTGTGCTATTTCAGGTTTGTTTTCCTGCAAAAATGAATACCCTTTACCACCCATCATGGGGAGTTTAAAGTTGAGCATGTTAGCGAGTTCACCTGTCCAAGATCCTCCACATAGGATGATTTTTTCCGCTTCGATTTTACCCTTGTCGGTCACTATTGCTTTTACCGATAAACCTGATTTTTCAAAACTGACAACTTCTGTATTAGGCAGAAATTTCACTCCTTTTTCCAGTAAGTAGCTTTTCAAGAATCCATATAATTTGCCAGGATCCAGATGAGCATCGCCGGGAAAGCGGACTGCACCCCGGGCTTTTACTTCCAGATTCGGCTCGAATTTGCGTATGTCTTCGGGAGTCAAAATATCTGCCTGTAAGCCATTTGCATTGGCAAGATGTGCAAATTCGATTTCTTCTTTTTCTATGGCTTCAGTCTGATAAATCATCATCAGCCCCTTCTCCTGAAGGCCTATTTTCGAGTCTGGATGCTCTTCGCGAAATTCCTGATAAAGTGCTTTGCTCAGCAAGCTTAGGTTTTTCAAGGCTGGGACACTCCGCTCTACATGTCCTGCATTGGCAGATTTGTAAAATTGATAACACCATTTCAGAAGCTTGGCATCCAGCCGAGGATGGATGTAGAAAGGGCTTTTAGAGGAAAACATCCAAGAGATTCCCTTGCTGATCATGCCGGGAGCAGCCAGCGGGATGATATGACTGGGGACGATCATGCCGGCATTGCCCGTAGAGCAATTCACCTGCATATCTCCCTGATCGATTATCTGAACTTCGATTCCTTCTTTTTGAAGGAAATAGGCAGTGAAAAGCCCTACGATGCCTCCGCCGATGATGATTGTTGGTTTCATATTTAGAATCAAGATATTAGAATCAGGAACCAAGACTTAGAGCAAAACCAATCTTGATTCTTGACTCTTTTTCTTTGTCCATGATTCTTAGATGACCTGAAATCCATGTACATAGGGGTCGTCTTCGTCCAGGATAATGGTATTATACCCATATACTTTTGCCCAGCCTTCTATGCTGGGGATAATGGCCGGTTTTCCGGCGATTTCTGTTTCCTCTTCTATTCTCCCTATAAATTTGGAGCCTATAAAACTTTCATGGATGAAGTCTTCTCCAGGTTTCAAAAGACCTTTAGCGTACCACTGAGCCAATCTTGCCGAGGTGCCGGTGCCACAAGGGGAGCGGTCAATAGCTTTGTCTCCATAGAAAACAGCATTGCGCGCTGTGCTCGTAGGATCAAGTGTTTTTCCTGTCCAGAGTATGTGGGATAAGCCTTTGATCTCCGGATGCTCTGGATGGACAAAGTCATACTTCTCATTCATTTTCTTCCGAAGTGAGCGAGCCATAGAGATCAACTGCTCAGCTTTGTAATGTTCCAATCCCTGGAAATTTTCCTGGGGGTCTACTATGCAATAAAAATTGCCTCCATAGGCCACGTCCACCTTCAGTTTTCCCAATTCATCCGACTCAATTTCTAATCCTTCAGCTGCCAGAAAGCTTTTCACATTTGTCAGCTTGACGGATTTCACCTTTTTGCCTTCCTGCTTATACTCTACCAGTACCAATCCAGCAGGGGTTTCCAGTCGAAGTTGACCGGGAGTTTTCGGATAGATCAGTCCTTCCTCGATGGCGATGGTCACCGTGCCGATCGTACCATGTCCACACATGGCCAAGCAACCGCTAGTCTCGATGAAGAGCACGGCTACATCATTCTCAGGATTGTGTGGAGGAAAAAGCATGGAGCCGGACATCATATCATGGCCTCTGGGCTCAAACATCAACCCGGTGCGGATCCAATCATAATTCTCCAAGAAGTTTTGACGTTTTTCCAACATATTGGCTCCTTGTAAAAAGGGAGCCCCGCCAGAGACTACCCGCACCGGATTGCCACAGGTGTGGGCATCGATGCAGGAGAAAGTGTGTCGTGTTGACATGAACTAATTTAGAATTGGAATATTGTAATATTGGAAAATTAGGTTCAGTTTAATAAACCTTGTAGGTGTATATAACGTGGCCAAAGCATGACTAAGTAGGATTGAAGTCCCTCAAAGCCTCGTAAATCGAAATTCGTAACTCGTCAATCACTAAACCTTTTCTACCGTATATTTTCCATTCACCTGCCGTACTATGCCCAGAGGGTTTTCATCTTTCAATGCGTCCGGAAGTAAGTCTGCCGGCATATCCTGATAGGCAATCGGACGAGCAAAGCGTTTGATGGCTGATGCACCGACGGAGGTACTTCTAGAATCGGTCGTTGATGGATAAGGGCCTCCATGCTGCATTGCGTATCCTACTTCTACTCCTGTAGGAACACCAGCAAACAACAGTCTGCCACATTTCTCTTCTAATAAACTAATCAAAGGAGCATTTTCAGTTAGTTCAGGGATGTTTCCCCAGACTGTGATAGTCAGCTGACCGTGAAGTTTACGGGCTATGTCCATCAGCTGATCCTGCGAATCATATACTACCATCAAGGCAAAGGCACCAAAAACTTCCTGCTGGAACACATCGTCGGCAAGCCAGTCAGAAGCTTTGATTTCTGCCAAAGCCGGGCTGCCATTGATAAGATGCTTAGGGTCTGCTACCTTGATCCACTTAAGCTCACTTCGGGATTGATAGTATTCTATGGAGTCATAGTAAGCCTTTGCAATACCCGGGTGTAGCATGGGCGCGCCTGCAATGTTTTTTATTGTATCAGCAACAGCTGTTTCAAAGGCTGTCGCATGTTCTTTAGGAACAAATATCAAACCTGGATTCGTGCAGAACTGGCCAGAACCAAGGGTAAGTGAATTGACATAGGACTGTGCAAGAGGAACAAGTTCATTTTCAAGTTTCTCCGGAAAAGTAAACACCGGATTTACAGAACCCATCTCAGCATATACAGGTATAGGTTCCTCTCTTTTGCCTGCTAAATCAAATAGAGCTTTCCCTCCGTTGAAAGAACCGGTAAATGCGACAGCCTTTGCTGCAGGATGCTGTACCAGTGCCTGTCCTACTTCTATTCCTCCTTCTACATGGATAAAAACACCATCGGGTAATCCGGAACTGATAACAGCCTTATGGATACAGTCTGCTACCAACTTAGAGGTAAGAGGGTGTGCCGGATGGCCTTTATACACCACAGGGCAACCAGCGGCAAGAGCAGAGATGGTATCGCCACCGGCTGTGGAAAAGGCAAGCGGGAAATTACTGGCGCCAAAAACCACCACAGGGCCGATAGGGGTCAGCATTCTACGGATATCAGGTTTTGGCAATGGCTCACGATTCCGATCTCCCGGATCTATGACAGCTTCCAGCCAACTACCTTCCCTCACCATTTTTGCAAAAAGCTTGATTTGACCGGTAGTTCGTCCAAGTTCACCATTGATTCTACCTTCAGGAAGATTAGATTCTTCCACTGCTACAGGTACAATTTGAGCTCGGCTTGCCTCCAGTATCTCAGCTATTTTTTCTAAGAAATCTGCTTTCAGGTCTGAAGGATAATTTTTGTACTGGATGAACGCCTTCGTGGCTGCATCAAATAGTTGATCGATCATAGGTATTATGAGTTTAAAAGGTTTGACTTGAAGATAGGAAAAAGGCACAAGACAGATGCCATTTTCACTATACTTTATAGCTGTGGCCTTTTTGAAATACCCTCAGTAATAATTTTTTCAATGCGCTCACGCTCCTCCCCGACCAAGGTAAGCCTTGGGGCTCTTACGTGTTCGCTTCCTATACCGCAGTGCTGCTCGGCAAGTTTGATGTATTGGACTAGCTTGGGATGTATATCCAGTTCTAAAAGTGGAAGGAACCAACCATATATTTTTCTGGCTTCTTCATATTTTCCTTCATTCACCAGATTGAAAATTGTAACCGTTTCCTTGGGAAACGCACAAACCAATCCGGCTACCCAGCCGTCAGCGCCCATTACCAACTCTTCCATTGCTAAGGTATCTACACCACATAGCAGTTTAAATCGGTCACCAAATCTGTTTCTCATCCTCGTCACATTGGATATGTCACGGGTTGATTCCTTAATCGCCTGGATATTTTCACATTCAGCCAACTCAGCAAACATATCAATAGTCACCAGGGTTTTATAGTCCACTGGATTATTATAGATCATAATTGGAAGATCAGTGCTGTTGGCTACAGTCTTGAAATAGGCTACCACCTCTCGGGCATCCGCGGCATAGCGCATAGGAGGCAGGATCATCAAGCCTGAAGCTCCAAGCTCTTTAGCTTTTGCTGCCCAGAAAAGGGCGTCTTGGGTAGCACCCTCGGCAATATTTAGAATCACCGGGACTTTCCCATTCAGGTACTTAACGGTTTCTCTCGTAAGCGTGATTTTTTCTTCCTGAGATAGTACAGAGCTTTCGCCTAGCGTGCCGCCTAGGATAATCCCATGTACTCCGGATTCCAGTTGGAAGTCAATGTTTTTGAAAAACAGTTCCATATCCAAACTTCCGTCAGCATGGAATTTAGTCGTCACAGCAGGGAATACACCTTTCCAGTTCATAGCGATTTTTTTTTCTTCAAAATTAGTTGATGCTTCAGCAGTATTAAAGTTGTTCTTTAGTAAATAATGACTCTATTTTGATCAAAAAACCAATGAAATTCACTTAATTTAACAATTCAAGCCTATTGTACCTATGAGTAAAGTAATTTCATTTCAGATTCCCAAGTCTGATAATTCATTCATTCAATTCCAGGAAGATCGTGGAAAACACTTCTACGATAGCCTTCATCAGCATCCGCAGGCCCAACTCACACTTATACTAGAAGGAAGAGGGCAATTGCTAGTAGGTGACTATGTGGGACGGTTTGATTCGGGTGACCTGTATTTATTGCCTGAGAGTATTCCGCATGTATTTCGAAGTGATGCGGATTATTATCAGGAAGAAAGTGAACTCAGGATCGCCGGGAACACGATTTTTTTTGATTTTAAAGCAATGAGGAAGGCGTTTTTGGAAGTGGAGGACTTCCATGAACTTGCTCAGTTGAATGATAAAATCACTGGCTGTTATAAAATAACAGGAGAAGTAAGGGAGGAAATTGCAGAGGTGATCTCCCGCTTTGGAGATTTTTCTGGTCTTGCTAGGCTCCAGGAGTGCTTTCATATTTTGTCTCTTTTGGATTTCAATTCCGCAGATATAGTCCTATTGAACAAGGTTCCTGTGCCTCGTACGATGACTGAGCGGGATGGGCGGAGAATGGATCAGGTAATGAGATTTATCTTAGACAATAGCGCAAGACAAATTACATTGGAGGAAGTAGCAGATCAGGCCTATATGAGCAAGGAAGCGTTCTGTAGGTTTTTCAAATTACGCACACGGAAGACCTTGACACAATATGTCCAGCAGCTTCGGGTCACTGAGGCTAAAAAATTGCTCTTAGAGACCGATTTGAGTATAGCTCAGGTATCTTATCAGGTGGGATTTCAGACGCTTTCCCATTTCAATAAAACATTTAAAAATCTTACGGATATGACCCCGAAAGATTGGCGAAGGTTAGAATAATCAACATTTCATAAGCTAGCTGGGCATATATATCCCCGAAATCGGGTGTTCCCCACTTAAGACCTATCTGAATTTGTATCTATACTTAGGGCTAGAATATCCTTAAACTAAATGCATACAGGCAGCTAAGCGAGTTATTATACAAGTTCAACATGGGTGATTTGTATTCAGGCATCGGGTTTGGGCTCATAGCCGGAAAACTGATCAACTATGAAAAAATTACTAGCATCACTTATTGTAATGGCATTTGCTTGTGCAGCTTATGCACAGACACAGCCTACCCGTGATTTGGAAGACATCAACGAAGATAATTCCTGGTTGAAGTTAGGTCTTAATCTTGGTGTGCCTGTAGGAGATATAGGTGATTATTCTTCATTTGCTTTAGGGCTGGATGTCGCAGGACAATTCATGAGAACAGACAATTTTGGACTTGGTGTGGTTTCCGGTTATACCACCTATTTTAAAAAATCAGATGTGGCTGGAGCCAAGAACTTTGGTGCTATACCCTTAGGTCTTATGCTTAGGTATTATCCTGAACCATCAGGATTTTTTGTGGGATCTGATGTAGGGTATACGTTTTTGACGGGTGATGTAGGTGGAGATGGAGGTTTTTATATCCGCCCGCAAGTAGGTTATCATAATTATGACTGGAATATCTTCGCTTTTTACAATCAAGTTTTTACCTCAGACAATGCCGTAGATATCCAGTCAATTGGAGTTGCTGCGACTTATAATATTAGGTTCAAATAAAAATCATAAATGATAGAATCATGAAAAATCAATTGAGAAAGTACTCAGAGCGAATAGTGTTAGTGCTATTATCTCTAATTACTACTGTAGGAGTATATGCGCAGGATGGAGGTTTGGACATTGACATCGACCTGGGAAAACCGGAATGGTATGAACAACCTTGGGTATGGGTGGTAGGAGCTGCTATATTCATTTTGATATTAATAGCTCTATTGAGAAAGAAAAGATAAATTTTGAGGTTTTGTTATGAGAAAGGGCTACCCTCTGTGGGGTGGCCTTTTTCTATTTGGTGCTCAAACCATACACAGTAAATTTGCATAGCTTCATAAATATCTTAGCGAAAATTCACCAGAGAATGGCTATTATGGCTTGAATTCCACTTTCAAACCATGCCATTTTATGAAAAAACCATTCCTTCTGCTTTTGATTGTTTTTTCTGTCCAGCAGCTTTTTGCCACTGAGCTTGTTGAGACTATCCAGACTTATCAGGCCGATTACAGTGCTTTGAGAAGATTATATTCCAATCCTTATTCTCAGGAGTATTTTTCGAGAATTGAAAAGTTAAACCGAGGATACTTGGCTAATCTGGATAAGCTTGATTACAAATCTCTCTCAGACGATGGGAAAATAGATTTTGTCCTATTCCGAAATTATCTGGAAAAACAATTGGCAGAATTAGCTATAGAGTGGGCTTCCTTCAATGAGATAGCTGATGTATTGGTTTTTGCAAAACCACTGGAAGAATTTTATCAGGGAAGGCGAAGGGCGAGAAAGCCAGATCCTCAGCAGCTAGCGGCTTCATGGAATGATGTGGCCAAGCAGGTAGATGCCCAGCTCGAAAATCTTCCTTCAAGGCCCAAATACAACAGTTGGCAGAAAGCTGACCTTGCCGCCCGTGCAGTGGAATCCATGTCCAAGGTCACCGGGGAAGCTTATGGTTATTATTTCGACTATGACCCAATATTTACCTGGTGGATGCCCGAACCATGGGAAAAGCTTGATCAAAGCATAATTTCTTATGCCAAAGCTTTGCGCGAGCATTATACCAATTCTGTGAAGGATGACGGCAGTGGGATTATTGGCCGGCCTATCGGCAGAGATGCGTTGGAAAAGCAATTGGCCTTTGAAATGATAGCCTATAGTCCGGAGGAATTGATCAGAGAAGCGGAAAAGCAATTTGCCTGGTGTGAAAAGGAGATGCTCAAAGCTTCTAATGAATTGGGATTTGGGGACGATTGGAAAGCGGCTTTGGAAATGGTAAAGGAATCCTACCTCCCAGCGGGTGAGTGGCCCGCAGAAGTGATCCGATTGGCAGAGGAAGCTACTGACTATGTAGAGTCAAATGATCTGATCACAGTGCCGCCTCTGGCAAAAGAATCCTGGAGAACTGTCATGATCTCAGCTGAGCGCCAGCGGGTAAGTCCATTTTTCTTGGGAGGGGAATCCATACAGATTTCTTATCCCACCTCCGAAATGAGTCATGAGGATAAGATGATGAGCATGAGGGGCAACAATCCGCATTTTTCACGGGCGACAGTTCACCATGAGCTGATACCGGGACATCATCTACAGCAATTCATGAATCAGCGGAATATGACACATCGACGGATGTTTGGCACTCCATTTTGGACAGAGGGCTGGGCATTATACTGGGAGTTTATACTTTGGGATAAGGATTTCCCCAGAGATGCGAAAGACAAAGTAGGAATGCTGTTTTGGAGAATGCACCGGTGCGCACGCATCATCTTCTCTCTTAATTACCATTTGGAAAAGATGACCCCACAAGAGTGTATAGACCTATTGGTGGATAAAGTAGGTCACGAACGTGCTAATGCTGAAGCTGAGGTGCGGAGGTCTTTTGAGGGTGGATATGGGCCTTTGTATCAAATAGCCTATATGATCGGTGCCTTGGAATTCTATGCGTTAAGAGATGAGGTGGTCAATTCCAGAAAGATGACAGAGAAGGAATTCCATGATCTGATTATGAGCCAAAATGCAATGCCTGTGGAAATACTCAGAGCCAAAGTCACAGGAAAGGACTTGAAAAAAGACCATAAGGCAAGCTGGAAGTTTTTGGATTAAAGAAGCTCATCCTAACTCAACGGTATCTATTTGCTATACTTTGTAGTGCTCAGCGACTAAACAAAAAAGGAGTCCGAACCCTGGACTCCTTTTCCTATTGAAACCATTAACAGTATCATTTTTTAGGATTATTCTTTAGTTTGACGATGACGACTCCATTTTTGCCTTTTTCACCAAAGACGTCCACAGCAGATTTGTCTTTTAAAACTTCAATGCTCTTTATGTCTTCTGGATTAATTCCTGATAAATCCGTCACTTGTTTCATGCCATCCTTACTTTCCAGCATATAGATCGGAGCATTTTCTTGCCCAAAGCCAGCTATCTTTAAAGACATAAGAGGTTTATCTGTTCCATTGACAGAAGTAGCTTTACTGTTAGGATACCATACTTTATCATTGGACTCAGAAAATTTTGGCATATTACCCATTCCTACTACTTTTCCATTAAGAATTTGAGTTAAAGTGCCATTATTGGTAGCAAATAAAGATTGCTTCTTTAAGATCTCCTGCTGCTCCGTATTCAGTTCATTCTTAATGGAAACCATTGTACTGAGCTGCTGCTTTTTTAAGGAATTCTCCAATGCCAGCACTTTGTCCATCTGCTTTTGTACTGCCACCTCATCAATTTTTGATTGATCCAGCAGTGCTTTAAGCTTTTTGGTCTCATCATCCAGATCCCACTTCATGGTACTGAACTTACCTGCATTTTCACTGTGGATTTTCTTGATTTTAGTGGCTTGAGCCTCACTGAGATCAAGTTCGTTTCTGAGTTCCATTACCCTATCTGCGGAATAGAGGTTCTTTTGGAAAAGATCTTGATTCTGGCCCACAGTAGTTACCAGTTGTCCGTTGGTAACGGTGGCGCTGAGAGCCAAAAAGAGAATAAGGATGTATTTCATGATGAATTTCGGTTTAATATTCTGTCAATAAAGAAGCAGTGGGCGACTCCCATGTATCAAGGAAAGTGCTCTCTTCGATGGTAAAATGTTGATTATGGTTCTCATCTTCATGAAGGGTAATAATTACGACTTCAGGGGCAGGCCTTTCGACAGGTGTTGGCTTTTGGATAAATAGAAATGCAAAGATCATGGATGCAGCAATCCCTGCTGGAATCCAAAATCCAAGCTTTCGTGTTTTGACTTCAGGAAAAGCTGGGATTTCTAGGTGCTCATCCTGCTTTTTCATCTGGTCAAAAAACCTATCTAATTGTTCGTTATTTCCCATATTCCTCTTGGATTTGAACCTTCGTGATTAATTCTTTGAGTTTCTTTTTCCCGCGATCATAATGTGTTCTCGCAGTTCCTAGGCCGATCTGAAGGATTTCGGCACTTTGGGCTATGGTCATCTGGTGATAAAACACCATTAGGATCACTTCCCGTTGCATCTCCGGAAGGCGTTTGATCAACCCTTCATAGTCCGTCGCATCGATTTCTTCATGAATCTCTTCAGGATCATAGCAATCAGCCAGCGGTACTGTTTTTCCGGATTTTCGCAGTTCGTCGATCGCCGTATATCTGATGATAGAGAAGAGCCAGGTTTTTGACTTCGTTGCATCCTTGAGCTTGGCCTGACCTTCCAATATCTTCAGATAAGATTGTTGAAGCACATCCTTTGCGAGTTCATCCTCAAAAGAGCAACATTGCCTGGCCCAGAGGTATGCATCCCGGTGGTGGGCTTTAAGGATATGGTCAAGCTGGCTGCGATTCATTTACATCCTTTAGTCGGAGAATGAATCCAATATATGACAAAGGAGGTTAAAAAGTTTTAAAGTGGTAAGGTTGGAAAGTTTACAAACCTTACCACTTCTTTACTTTACAACTTTTGAACTCTTGGATTCTTTAATTCTAAAAAGATATGCTAAGGTGAATTCTAAATTAGTCGAGCTCATGTCAAAAATGCGTTCTTGTCCTTCTGGATTGGTGAAATCATAAGAGAACCGTACTTCTCCGGCTATCGTACTTTTGCCGAAAAGTTTAGAAATCCCTGCCCCTGCAGTGAGACCATACATGATTTTTCGTGGCTTGTCCTCAGAGCCACCATAGGTAGGGATTTCCGGTGGTGTTGCGTCTGAGAATTCCCGATTGATATCTTTAGCTTGGAGCAGATAACCCAGATGAGGGCCTAGTTTGATTTGAAATCTACCCGACCTTCCCAAGAAAAAGCTGGATAGCATTGGGATCTTCAAGTAGTCAAACTGGGTCTCGTTGGTTCTGAGAGGTTCGGATCCCTCTTCACTCTGGGCAAAACCCATTCTGAGTAATTGCAAGTTGACTTCAATCCCAGCATTTTTAGCATTGAAATGCTCAAAAACCAGAGCGAAAGTCGTTGCATCTATTCCCTCAACAGAAGTGGCCCGGGTGCTGGGGGTGGGACGGTAAGAATAGGTAGAAGTGGAATAGCCGCCTCTGATTCCCACACTGGTCTGCGCAAGTGAGGAAAGAGATACCAAGATGAAAATGCCCGAAAGCAAAATTCTGTTCATATCCAAAAGTAAGTATTTATCGATTTTGTCAGGTAGTATTTGATAATTTCTCAGAAGACCCTGGCTGGCCAATTGGGGTGGTGTAATGATTAAGAGCTCCACTTGGGAGCTCTTAGATGAGTTAGTAATGCTGTCGGGATTAGGACTTTTTGTCTTTATCTTCCGGTTTGAGATCATCCCTGTCCTTGAGTTTTTTATCTTCTACATTTTTATTGAGAAACTCGTTGATTTTATCAATAGAAAAGGAAGAAGAAATCTCGCCAAAGGAATTGATGTCCATTTTGAATCCACTAAGATCCTCGTGGACTTTAGGGTCTTCGTTTTTCTTTTTCTTTTTAGTCATAGCGTAAGTTATTAGCCTATTACTTCCAACGTTGCTAACGCAAATCTGATACGTTTGGCTACTTCTTCAGAACCTAAAATAGCAAAAATCTGCATCAAATCCGGCCCGGCGCCTACACCTGTTACCGCTAGGCGAACTGCCTGCATGGCTTTACCCAACTTGATTTCTTTTGCTTCTGCGGTTTCACCTAGCATATTCTTGGCAGTATCTGCATCGAATAAGGTGCCATTGAATGCTTCTAGATTTTCCGCATATGCAGTCAGTAGGGTTACTGCATCTGAATTCCATTTTTTGGAAGCTATATCCTGATCAAATTCCTCAGGGGCAATAACTACAAACTTACATCCCTGCCAGATTTCAGAAGGGAAAGTGACCCGATCTTTCATTAAGGCGGCAATAGCCTCGGCTGTTTCCGGTAAGATAGTAATATCTTCTGCAGCAGCATCAGCGATCACATAGGTAGCGAGTTCAGCAATGGTTTTATTACGCAGGTATTGCTCGTTGAACCACTTTGCCTTGGCAATATCAAACTTGGTTCCTGCTTTTCCGATCCGCTCCACAGAGAAGGCTTGGATCAATTCCTCCAACGAGAATATCTCCCGGTCATCTCCTGGGTTCCAACCCAGGAATGCCAAGAAATTCAAAAATGCATCCGGTAAATAGCCTTGTTCACGGAATCCAGCTGCTGTTTCGCCATTTTCAGCATTTGCCCAATCCAATGGGAATACCGGAAACCCTAGCTTGTCACCGTCACGCTTAGAAAGCTTTCCGTTTCCGTCTGGCTTGAGAAGCAAAGGCAAGTGGGCAAACTCAGGCATGGTGTCTTCCCAGCCAAAGAACTTGTATAACAATACGTGCAGCGGGGCAGAAGGAAGCCATTCTTCTCCACGGATCACGTGGGTGATATTCATCAAGTGGTCATCTACGATATTTGCCAAGTGATAGGTAGGCATCCCATCAGACTTCATCAGTACTTTGTCATCCAGCGTAGAGGAGTGAACCATCACCCAGCCACGGATCATATCATTGAGCCGGACTTCTTCCTTGCGTGGGATTTTTACACGGATTACATATGGCTCTCCAGAATCCAATCTTGCTTTCACTTCTTCCTGAGAAAGCGTCAGCGAATTTTTCATCTGGGTTCTGGTGATACTATTGTATTGTGGCTGGACTACACGTGCTGCCGTCAGCCGCTCACGCATGGCTTCCAGTTCCTCGGAAGTGTCAAAAGCATAATAAGCATGCCCCGCTTCCACCAAATCAAGGGCATATTGCATGTAGCTAGGCTTGCGCTCAGATTGACGATAGGGTGCGCAGTCACCTGGATTCCATGGGCTTTCGTCCGGTGAGATTCCAAGCCACTCCAGTGATTCCTTGATATAATCTTCAGCTCCAGGCACAAAGCGGGTTTGATCCGTATCCTCTATTCTCAACAGGAACTTACCACCCATTTTGCGGGCAAAAAGGTAATTGTAAAGCGCGGTACGCACACCGCCTATATGTAAAGGCCCCGTGGGTGACGGAGCGAATCTTACTCGAACTTCTCTACTCATGGATTTCTATGTCAACACCCTCTTCAGTATCGTGGAGGGATTGTTTTGATTTAATGATTGGGGGTCAAAGATAAGGAAATGTGGTGGAAGGAGATGATTGAAGAAAACAAGAAATCGGTATTCTAAAGAATTATTAAAAACGAGTTAAAAAACATAAACTTTATTCGAAAATATTGGATTTTATTCTTCCAATTCAGAAATTAATGGAGGTTTCCTACTATTCAACTAATAAATTGCGATTTATGAAACATTTTTTTACCCCTCACACAAATCTCAAATACGCCCCTTTTCCTGTATTTTTGATTTTATTGGTCACGATTAATCTGTTGATGACCTCGTGTATAGATGAAGAGCCCAAGTCTCCGGCTATTGAGATCAGCGAAAGCACGGAGCTTGTCTTGGTCAAAGATTGGTTTGATAAAAATAAATCTAAACTCAGACTGCCTGAGCAGGGAGTCAACTTCCGGGCCGAATCCCAGGAATTGATTCTTCCTTTTTTTGAAAAGGAACCTGATTGGGACAAGTTTCACCATTACTATTTCCCGGATGGGCGGGAAGTTTTTGAAATCAATCTGGAAAATGCCGAATTCTATTTGCCTGCTTCCCAAGATGGGCAGGATGCTGTGGATAGTGGTGTTATTCAGAATATCATGTTCGTCAAGGATTCCACAGAAAACCGTTTTGATCCGTTGATTGTGCGGTATTTTCCTGATGATGAACTGTCCTTACGGGATTTCAATGATTTTTACTATGCGTCAATTGATGAAAAATGGAGTGGCTGGATTGATCTTTTTTCTTACGATGAGCATCACCTGGTAGGATTCCGTATTGATCAGGGGGTGAGGGTATCCACCAGAGAATTTTCTATGCCGGGCGCAGGTGCCAAGACCAAGGGAAGTGAAGGTTTTGCCTATGCATTTGTCTGCACAGAGACCACCTACGATTGGTATCAAATCACTTCAGCCGGAGGACAGACATCAGTCACTAAGCTAAGTTCCACTATGTCCAGGGATTGTGGCTGGCAGGATGTAGGCGGGGGTGGCAGCAGTGGATATTATGGTGGGGGAACTAGCGGTGGTGGAGGGTCAGCTGGATACAATCCTCCTATGATCCCCTCACCTAATCTAAGAATAGAGATACATAAAAGCTTTAAAGACAATGAAAAGCTAATGTGTATTTTAGGGAAGCTTCAGCTTACAACTTTTGTTAAAAGCCTGGCTATTATTGACGATAAATACAGAGAAAGAAACGTTGTATTACAAGTTGGGAAAACAATAAGGGCGAGTGCAAATGCAGAAACGAATGATCAATATGGTTCCAACAATATAGTGATAACAATTAATGCAGCTAGACTTAATAGAGGTTCGCTAGAAATGGCTCGGACTATTTTACATGAGATCATACATGCAGAACTCTATGTGGCAATAGGCGATAAAAATGGATCTGCACTAGATGCGAATTTTGAATATAATTTCAACAAGTATGTTGAATTGTACTATAAGGAAGGTGATGGAGGGATACATCACAATTATATGGCTGAAAAAGTTGTAGGTAGAATGGCTGATGTTTTGAAGCAAATCCATCCCTATTTGGGTAAGCAGGAGTTTCTAAATCATCCTGATGTTAAAAACGCCTTTCCTAATGGCTTACCTTCAGATTTTTATAGAGGGATGGCTTGGGAGGGCTTGAGATGGACTGACAAGTGGCGATATAATCTACCTGATCGGTTGAAATATGAAGAGTATTTGAAAGTGGCAGAAAACAAAATGTATGATGGATGTAAATAGAATTTATATAGTCAAATATATAGTTTTAATGTTGATACTAATCTCCTGTGATTCTCGAAAAGAAGATAATGCTAGTACAGAGGAGAATAGTAGTTATATTTCACTAGATAGTAGTTTAATTATTGTTTTTAATGCGCAGTATGCTGAAACAGAGTTTATAGATAGATCCACATCTGAAAAGCAAAGCTTTCAATATTGGAGAGAAGGTTTCTATGATCCTAATTTGCATATCAATGTGTTCCATGGTTTAGGTCAAACGAGGAATAAAATTAGTAGGAGAAACTTAGATAAGACAACAGTGTGGTTTGATTCCGAGATGGAATATACGGATTGGTTTAACCTAAACTTTGAAAACTATTATATAATTTTTCAAGATGATTATTTAGTGAAAGGTTCATTGGATCCAGACCATGAGTTTGATGTTTATGAGGTGGGAATAAGTACGGGCGGCATAGAGTGATTACGAATAAGTTGATTATATGTCTAATGTTTCAGCGATAAGTGCAGTGATTTTCCTTCTTGTTTCTACCTTGTTTTTGAGAGTAGAAAAAGAGAAGGTTTTCGTTATTATCGATGACTGTCAACAGTGGGAGAAGCATAGGCCTATCGACGAGCAGTACTTTTCCATAACTACTAATAAAGTATGTTGTGCTTCCTCCTATTATTCTTCTTATGATGATAAGGATACTTTGGCATCGGTTCACCTCTTTAATGGGGATATAGACTTGAATCCTCCTGAATTATTGGATATCACATACACTGAACTTTTGAATTCAGGGGTTAGATTCTCATCTGAAATTGGTGTGGAACAGTGGGGCCGCTTTAACGCTGAAGAATCAGACCTTTATATTATTCTACCGGATGATTTTTGTTCTGAAAAGAGATTCCTCCATTCCGCTATTTTCACCCTTTTTAAAACAAGGGTTTCAATAGATTATCCCGGTCCCGATTGTGTGCTCATAATAGATGACCCTATGCGTTTTTTTCCTAAAGATACCCTTCGGAGAAATAGGAGCTCCGATAATTGATGGGGTGCCTTTTCTGAATCAAGACATTCATCCTGAACTCTTATCCCTCTCCCGTGTTTATTAGCAGGGAAAAGCTGCTGGAACCAGAATTTGGAATTCATAAAGCGTTACCTTTGTCCCACCAACCTAAGTACTAAAACCACACGCTTTTGGATCGCAAGGACTTTCTTTCCATTTATCAATCAGACGCTATTTTTCAGACTTTTGCGCATGATATTTCTCATGGTGAAAAGCTTACTTACCAGCTGAGGGGGCTCTCAGGGAGTTTGGATATGGTCTTGTTTTCGGCTTTTTTTGAGGCTAAGGGTGGATTTCACCTCATCGTGGCCCAGGACAAAGAGGAGGCTGCTTACCTTAATTCTGATCTTCAAAACCTGCTGAACACTGCCGATCACATGGTCTTCCCATCCAGCTTCAAGCGGGCCTATCAGTATGAGGAGATCGACAATGCCAATGTGCTGATGAGATCGGAGATTCTCAATCTCGTGCTGGAGGAGAAAGGTAAATCACGCATTATCATTACTTATCCCGAAGCCATTTACGAGCGGGTGATCAATAAGCGATCCCTGCAGGAAAACACCTTTTCGGCCAAAGTAGGGGAGCAGGTGGACATGGAGTTTGTATCCGAAGTATTGGCCAGCTATGATTTTGAGCGGACAGATTTCGTCTATGAACCTGGGCAGTTTGCCATCCGTGGTGGAATATTGGACGTTTTTTCATTCTCAAATGAGCACCCTTATAGACTTGAGCTTTTTGGGAAAGAAATAGAAAGCATTCGGACGTTTGACCCGGAAACGCAACTTTCCATAGCCAGTGTGGATCAAATAGCCTTGATTCCCAATGTGCAGACCAAGCTGCTTCAAGAGGTAAGGCAGTCATTTTTGGGGTTTTTGCCTTCTCATACGATCGTCTGGATCAAAGATTATCAACTGACATTGGACGTGATGGATGAGTGTTTCCATAAGGCTTCGCTGGCCTTTGATCAGATCGTCCAAAAAACCAATAACACCAAGACAGTCCTCAGTCCAGGGGATTTATTTGACAAAGGAGCTGACTTTGCCTCACTTTCTTCCAGCTTTACCAGAGTGGAGTTTGGGAAACAGTTCTATTTGAAAAATGACAAGCAATCCATCTGGGAATCCCAGCCACAGGCATCATTCAACAAAAACTTTGATCTATTGGTCACCCAGCTTTCGGAGAATGAGAAGAAAGGATTTGTCAATATACTGACCGCCGAAAATGACAAGCAAATTGACAGGCTGCTGGGGATATTCAGAGAATTGGATCCTACACTTCAGGTTCAATCCATGCTATTGGGCTTAAGGGAAGGATTTGAAGACAGACAATCCAAAATCGCCTGCTTTACGGATCATCAGCTTTTTGAGCGTTTCCATCGCTACAAGACCCGGGATAAGGCCAGTAAATCCAAAGCGCTGACAATAAAAGAACTGAAAGCACTTCATCCGGGTGATTACATAGTCCATGTGGATTATGGGGTAGGGCGCTTTGCAGGTCTGGAAAAAGTAGATGTAGCCGGCAAAATGCAGGAGGCGGTTCGTCTGATTTTTAGGGATGATGATTTGCTCTACGTGAATATTCACTCGCTGCACAAAATCTCTAAGTTTTCCGGGCAGGAAGGCACTGTTCCTTCCATGTCCAAACTGGGATCCCCGGACTGGGAAAACAAAAAGTCACGGGCGAAGAAGCAGGTTAAGGACATTGCCAAAGATTTGATTGCGCTGTATGCTAAGAGAAGATCTGCACAGGGTTTTGCCTTCAACCCGGATTCCGTACTTCAGATAGAATTGGAATCCTCCTTTATCTATGAGGACACGCCGGATCAGGCCATTGCTACCCAGGATGTGAAGTCAGATATGGAGAAGTCCTATCCTATGGACAGACTGGTGTGTGGCGATGTCGGGTTTGGAAAGACAGAAGTGGCTATCCGGGCGGCGTTCAAAGCAGTAAATGATAGGAAACAGGTGGCTGTGCTAGTTCCCACTACTATTCTGGCTATGCAGCATTTTCAGACCTTCAGTGAGCGGCTGGAAAATTTTCCGGTCAAAATCGAATACATCAACCGCTTCCGTACAGCCAAAGAGATCAAGGAAATCGTAGCCCAGGTGAAAACCGGAGAGATTGATATCCTCGTAGGTACGCACAAGATTGTCAATAAGGATATTGTCTTCAAGGATTTGGGGCTTCTAGTAATTGATGAAGAGCAGAAATTCGGGGTAAAAGTAAAGGATCAGCTGAAGAATCTCCGAGTGAATGTAGATGTGCTGACTTTGACTGCGACTCCTATTCCGAGGACATTACACTT
>CBFGUY010000033.1:0-30058 GCA_965651895.1 uncultured Algoriphagus sp.
ATCGAAACCTTTGAATCATTTTCCAGAATGGATCTCCGCTGAGTACGAAGCAAAAACCGAAAAAGAAAGCTAATAATCCGAGAACAAACCCATGCCAGGTCATTGCATAGAGCTCGAAAGGCAGGGGATTAATCAAAATAGCCTCAGCTACAAAAGCGCTTAACACAAGTAAAAGTCCCAAGGGCTTACCTAGAATCTGTTTGATGCAAGATACAATCTTTCCTGATTCATTTTTCCTGATCAGGTAAAAGAGAGGGCTCAAAAGGACAACATAACAAAAGATATTTCCTAAAAACCATAAATGACCCGGATCCCAGGAATACTTCAGCTCCATCCCATAGTACAAACGCCAGATCAGGAGATGTAGTGGGACTATTGCGAACATGCCAAAAACAAAGGGCAACAGGATTCTTCCGGTTCTTTCCCATATCAATTGCTTCCAGGTACGGGACTGCATGGCGAAGTAAACCCCCATCCCAGAGACAAAAAATAGGAGTGGTATTCTCCAGGTATTCAGAAGAGCCATGGGCCACCACAAGGCAGCCCAAGGTTCGTCTGAGGTAATAAAACCGATCATTCTGCCCCAGGACTGAAACCCTATGGCAACATGATAGATCAGAAGCAGGCCGATGGCAATCACCCTTAGCCAATCAATATCGTATCGTCTGCTGGACATATGCGTTGGGTTTTTCATGGGATCAGCTTAGCATTTTTGCGATTTCCGGTCTGATTTTCTCCAGATAGGAATAGTCAAGTTTGAGACCCATAGGTTCCAGCATTCCACCCATGATATCATAGATTTCTTTGACCTCTGCAAATGGTGCGGATACATTGTCATAGGCAGTAGCACCGTATTTGTTTTTGATCGCTTTGTCCGCATTCTTATCCAGTAATAGTCTGACTATCTCAGGCCGTCCAAAAAAAGCCGCAGAAATCAGTGCGGTGGAACCGTCATTGTTTTGGAAGTTGATATCGGCCCCTGCATCCAAGAGCAAAATGGCCATGTCTTTTTTTCCGAAGATGGCTGCTGTGATTAATGGACTGGAACCACCGAAAGGATCTTTTTCATTCAGGTTACTCCCGGCGGCAATGTGCTGTTTTACAGCTTCTGTATTGTCGGTAACTACTGCGGTGTGTAAGTCTATGTCAGGAGCACCTTCTTTTTTGGAAGAAGATGTACTGCATGAGACTAGGGTGAGCGCTGCCATAATAAATGTGGCGAAAATCAGTGATTGAAATACATGTTTTTGCATAGTAATTATATTTTTATGTGAATGCCACAAAGTAAAATCACTGGGCATGGTCAGGCTAAACAGCCATGCTTCTAAAAGCATAAGTATTTATCATTTGCATAGCAATTATGACGCAGGTCTATAATAAATGACGCAAAAAGCCTACATTCAACGTTTAAACAGGGTTTTTAAAGCTTGTTTAAATCCATTAAGAAATTTCATAATTGAGAATCAGTATGCCTGGATTGCCTCATCAGGAGAAAGTGTTTTTGGATCAGTTGATAGCGCAGATTACGTTGCATATCGCTGAGGAGGAATTTGGGGTAGCTGAGTTGGCAGAGGAGATGCATATGAGCAGATCCAATCTGCTGAGGAAAGTCAAGAAGACTACAAATCTTTCAGTCAGTCAATTTATTAACAAGATTCGCCTTGAGCGGGCCATGGAGCTCCTTCGCCGCAGCTCTGGGAATGTCTCTGAAGTCTCCCATCAAGTAGGCTTCAACAGTCCATCTTATTTTATCAAATGCTTCCGGGAGTATTATGGTTATCCTCCTGGGGAAGTGGGCAAGCACCCCGAATCTGTGGTAGAGGAAAATCAAGAACAAGCAGCGGCTAAGCCGGCTAATCGGAAATGGATACTGCTTTCTGTGGGGATTGCCCTGTTGGTAGTGATGGGAGTGATTTGGATGAACCAGGATTATTTTGCCGAAAAACTCACCAGGGAAAAGTCCATTGTAGTATTACCTTTCAAAAATGACAGCGCCGATTCCACGAATGTTTACCTAATCAATGGACTGATGGAGGCCACGCTGAACAATCTCCAGAAAATCAAAGACCTGAGAGTCCTGAGCAGGACTTCCGCTGAAAAGTATAGGGGGAGCAATAAATCCATTCCGGAAATGGCCGATGAGCTGAATGTGAATTATTTGGTGGAGGGAAGCGGACAGAAAGTTGGAGACAAAATAGTCTTGAATATCCAGCTTATTGATGGAGCTAAGGATCGCCATCTTTGGAGTAAGCAGTATAGGAGAGAGGTGAGTGATATTTTTGCTCTGCAACAGGAAATATCCAAAGATATAGCCAAAGAAATCCAGGCGGTCATCACTCCCGAAGAGAAATCCAGGATTGAAAAGGAGCCCACAGAGAACCTGAAAGCCTACGACTCCTTTATGAAGGGATTGGATCTGTTGAATAAAGGTGGGGATGATAATTTGCTCGAATCTGTAAGGTTTTTCGAAGAAGCAATTCAAGAAGATAAGAGATTTGCCCTTGCGTATGCCTGTGCCGGAATGGCGTTTTATTACTATGATATGTTCAGGGTCGAAAAAGCCCATTTAGATCAGTTGGGAGCCTACGCTGATAAAGCTATGCTTTACGACCCTTCCTTAGGCGAAAGCCTGATTGCTAAAGCCATGTATTACCTTCTGAAAAAGGAATATAGTCAGGCCTTACCGTTTCTTGAAAAAGGATTGGAATACAGGCCCAATTCCTCTTTGATCATCGGACTGCTAGCGGACTTTTATGCCAATCATCTTCCCGATACCGAAAAGTACTTGGAGTATGCGCTAAAAGGGGTGCAGCTGGATGCCGGATCAAGTGATTCTGTGGCTACCAGCTACTTTTATTTAAGATTGGGTAATGCTTTGATCCAAACAGGATTTGTGGATGAATCCAGCTATTATATTGACAAATCCCTGGACTATTTCTCAGGAAACTTGTATTCCCGTTATGTCAAGGCCTTTATCAGCTATGCCCAGGATTCTAATCTTAGGCATACCCGCCAATTACTGAAAACCGAATTTGACAAAGATACCTCCCGCTTTGATATCCTGCAGGATTTGGGAAAAGTCAGCTATTACCTGAGAGACTATGATTCTGCCTATTACTATTATGAGCGGTTTAACCGGTTTAGAGAGGAAAATAACCTGAACGTGTATGTACACGAAAACATGCTGATCGGCGTGGTGTATGAGCAAGTGGGTAAAGTGGCGGAGGGCCGAAAATTCATAGAGAGCTATCGTGAATACCTGGATAAAGACCAAACAGCCTACAAAAACCTAGGCTTGACTATGTACTATGCCCATGAAGGGGATTTCAACAAGGCGCTGGAACATTTTCGACTTTTTGGCAAAGAGGATAATATCCAGTATTGGGTTATCCTGTTTTTGAACATGGACCCTATGGCAGATAAGATCAAAAACCATCCTGAGTTCAAAGAAATCTGGGCAGGAGTAGAGGAGAAATTCTGGCGTCATAATGCTGAAACCAGGGCTCGCTTGGAAGAACAGGAGCTGTTGTAAGGGTGGATTTCAAATAGTCTCCAACGAGATTATAGAAAGTATAAATTGCTTTACGATTTAAGGCGGCATTTTTCTCCCTTTCTTTCTTCGGCATCACACCATAACTTTTAGCTTTTCATCTGAAATTTCTCCCGCTCTAAGCTTCAGTCGAAATGATCGGCGCCTATACCTTACCGCTCTACGGCATTTGCTATAAAACCATTAATTACTACTTTTAGCAATATGAATGTGAAATATATGATAATCAGCTATTCACATCACACTTGTCAGTAACATTAACCCAAAACATGAGTTCTCAATCTGATCTAAATGGATTTTCACCTAAGGAGAAAGAAATTCCTCAAGAGATTCATGCACCTGGGGTTTTCAGCCAACCTTCAGATTCAGCTGTCTGGATAGAATTTTTGCAGGGAAGTGAGCAGGCGCTGGCCTCCTTGTTTGAGCTGTATGCCCACAAACTCTTTAATTACGGCAAGCAGTTTACCCTAGATTCTGGGATCATCAATGATGCTGTGCAGGATGTGTTTTACCAACTGATCAAAAACAAGGCAAAACTTGGTGTGGCTCACTCTGTTAAACATTACCTGTTTTCCTGTTTTAGGAGAAGGCTATTGAGACTGCTGAAACAGCATAAAAAACTCGTGTTTGATGAGGATTTGGGAGTGTCAGGGAATTTTCAGCTAGGGGTGTCGCTTGATTATCATGGGATTAATACCTCTCTTACTCTGGATCAAAAACAGATTTTGGAAGATGCCTGTAATAAACTCCCCGTCAGACAACGGGAAATACTGGCTCTTTATTTTTTTGAAGGCTTAACTTATCTGGAGATTGCAGATGTCATGGAGTTTTCTCAGGTTAAATCTGCAAGGAAATTGTTGTACCGTGCGCTAAGCGGCTTAGGTGTTCTTCTGGAAAAGCATCGGGACATATTGAAGGTCCTTCAGGTTTTTATGGGGTGATGTTCATCCCAACGACTGTTTCATTTAGCTTTATTCCTTTTCCATGGTATAGCTGCTATTCTGTTAGGAGAACTGTCGTCTTCATCGAAGTAACTGAAGTAGGCATGGATCCAGTCCCCACATCTCTGCATGGAAAGTAATCTTTGTCGATTTTTTTAGACTGATCAATTCCTTTTGCTGTAGCCTGAATTCATCACCGGGTTATTCTGACTTGGCTTACATAGATTTTTTTAAAATAATCGGATCCCCGTGGGGTCATATTTCAATACTATGTCTCTATATAAATTGTAAGCGGCAACTAGGCCACAACATGACCCTTTAGAGTATGAATTTTAATCCTGTGGATGAAACCGATTTTTTGAAGAATCCCCTTTTTATAAAGTGGGTAACAAATCCCAATGCCGAGCTAGATCGCTACTGGCAGGACTGGGCTAGTAAGAATGTGGATAAAAAAGATACCATGTTTCGAGCCATTGAGCTTTCTAAATCCATGGTTTGGAAAAACCGATATAGGATGGATGAAGGTGATTTCGAGCAGATGCGCAATAGGCTCTTGGAGTTCAACGCAAAGTGGGAAAGCAAATCTCCTCCAAGCTTATATTCGGACAGGTACAAAAAGAAGTTTGCATGGTTCTGGCCGGTGGCGGCCTCCATTTTAATAGCAGGTTTCCTGCTTTTTAATTACATGGGGTCAACTGATGAGGAGCAGGTAAAGTTAACCGAAACTCAGGTTTGGCTCACCAAATCTGTCCCTAAGGGCGTCAAGAAAATCTTTCACCTGCCGGACGGTTCTACGGTCATGCTTAATTCGGATAGTGAGATAAAATATCTGTCCTCTTTCGAAAATGAGCGGATAGTAGAGCTGATTGGTCAGGCATTTTTTGAAGTGCAGAAGAATGAAGAACTGCCGTTTACGGTAATCAGCGGGGAGTTGAAAACCAAGGTGCTGGGAACTTCATTTGATGTAAGTGCCTATCCTGAAGAGTCAAAGATGCATGTGGCTGTGGTCACTGGTAAAGTCATGGTCAATACCGCATCAGGGGTCTCTACCACTATTCTGCCTACGGAAGCATCCTATTACGATACCGAGACCAAATCCCTGAAAAAGGGCGGCTATGACTACAATCATTTGGTGGGTTGGAGGCACCGCATCCTTAAGTTTCAGGAAGAGAGCTACGAGCATGTGTTTGACCGCCTGTCCAAATGGTACAACGTAAGTTTTGAGTTTGCTTCCGGTGAAATCCCTAGGGGAAAATACAGCGGAGAATTTCAAAATGAAAGTCTGGAAAATGTGCTCAACGGCATGAAATACTCCCTAGGGATCTCTTATGAGATAAAGGAAGGAATAGTGAAAATCAGAAATAAATAATCGGTCAAGAGACCACCCATAATAAACCTAAACAATCCCAAAATAATGAAACACAAATTACAGATTATGAGGGGGAAGCTGTTCATCCGGTATCTACTCTGCGTATTTTTTATGGCAGGGGGATTTTCCGGAGGAATTCAGACTTCTGCCGGTCAGCAGAATGACTTGAAAGATGTCATTTTAAGTATCAGTCTGAAGGATGCCAGTGTAGAGAAGCTGCTGAAGACCATAGAGAACAAAACCGAATTCAGGTTCGCTTATGATCTTGGGTTAATCCAGAGCAGTCCACGGGTAAGTATGGATGCCCAGAATCAAAACCTGCTCTCCATATTAGAGGAACTTTCCGCTAAGTCCAAGTTGTCATTCAAGCAAATCAACTCTACCATCCATGTTTCTAAAACTGCTGTCGCTGTGGTCCAGTCTTCGCCAAAAGTACCAGTAGTTTTTATACAGCTGACAGGGACAGTCAAGGATGAAACTGGAGAGCCACTTCCGGGAGCCTCAGTAACGATAGAGGGGAAATCAGGAGTAGGGACTGTCACAGATCTGGATGGGAATTATGCGCTTGAGGCAACAGAAGGCGATGTCTTGGTGTTTTCATTTTTGGGCTACGAAACCCAAAGAATCACAGTAGGTTCCCAGAGTATAATTAACATCACTATGAGTGTAAATCTCTCCACACTGGAAGAGGTGATCGTAGTAGGCTATGGTACACGTAAAAAGGTAAGCGTGGTAGGAGCTGTGGATCAGGTAGGTCAGGAAGCATTTGAAGGCAGGCCTGTGGCTACCATGAGCCAGGCATTGCAGGGTGTATCTGCCAATCTGATTGTGCAGCAGCGTAATTCCGAACCTGGAGCGGGAGTAAATCTAAACATCAGGGGGATCAGTACCCTTGGGGATAATTCGCCTCTAGTGGTAATTGACGGAGTCATAGGTGGGGATATTAATCTCCTGAATCCTTCAGATATAGAAAGTGTCTCTGTATTGAAAGATGCCGGAAGTGCCGCCATTTATGGTTCCCGGGCCAACAATGGGGTAGTGTTGATCACTACCAAACAAGGCCAAAAAAATTCTCGTCCGGTAGTCACATACAATGGGCTGGTAGGGGTAAATACCCCGCAGTTTTTTACAGCTCCGGTGCATGGGTATCAGAATGCCATGCTCCGTAACGAAGCAGCATTCAATGCAGGCAGAAGTGAGGCTATATTCAGTCCCGAAGAGATCCGTCAGATCCGGGAAAATGGGGATACGGAATGGTTTGCCAAGGAAATTTTTGACAATGCCCTACAGCAAAACCATAATCTAACAGTCTCCGGTGGGGGCGAAAACAGTACTTATTTGGTGTCTGCTGGCTATACCGACCAGCAAAACAACTATGTGGGGCCGGCAAAAGGCTACAAGCGATTCAATTATAGAATGAACCTCACCAATGAATTTGGAAGATTCAAACTGAGTTCCAGACTGGCATACACCCGGAGATTGATCACAGATCACTCCTCTTCCAGTGGTACGTTGATGGCCGATGCCAACAGGGTTCCTCTATATTATACCCAAAAAGACTCCTTGGGAAGATACCTGACCAATGACGTCTTACAGGAGTTCAATCCACTGGGGATTTTGGAGCAGGGCGGTTTCAGACAGCATATTGATGACAATGTGTTTGGGAATCTCAGCGGGGAATTTCGTCTTACCGACCATTTTAAGGTCAGAGGGGTGTTTGGGTTTAACATGTATTCTAACAATCAATATGGTCGGGTAAAGCAGGTGGATTTCTACCCAAGAGGAGTATATGGCGGAAATCGTAATACAAACGATGAGAATCGCAAGGGAATGGATCTCAATACCCAGGTTATGCTGGATTACGCCAAAGTGTTCTCTGAAGTCCATGACCTGAGTTTCCTCTTGGGAGCATCCAATGAGAATCATGCGGACAGGGGCATCGGTATCTATAAGACATTCACCGATCCTGATCTGGGAACTCCCGTGACAGAGACAGTTATCAGTCCTAATTCGTACAATTCCAATCAAAGCTCGTCGGAAAACAGCCTTTATTCTGTATTCGGTGCTGTTTATTACGACTATAGTAAAAAGTATTTTGCCGAGCTCAGCTTTCGATACGATGGCTCATCCAAATTCCGGGAGAGCAAAAGATGGGGGTTTTTTCCTTCCGCTTCCGTGGGGTATAGGCTATCCGAGGAGTCGTTTATGAGTGGTTATAAGGAAAGGTTTGGAGATTTGAAAATCCGGTCATCTTATGGTGTGCTGGGCAATCAGAACGTGGGCAATTACCAGTACCAAACCACATTCTTTACCTTCCAGAATGCTTATGGATTTAATAATTCACCGGTGGGTGGCACAGGATTCAATTACGCCAACCCAAATATCCAATGGGAGAGGGCGGCTACTTTCAATATTGGGGCAGACCTTGACTTTATGGACGGTGCCTTGACTTTGAGCCTGGATTATTTTGATAAAGTGACTTCCGATATCCTTGTGCCACCGGCTGTTCCTGGTGTATTTGGGACTTCCTTGCCAGACTTCAACAGCGGAAAAGTGAGTAACAAAGGTTGGGAAATCACAACCACCTATAGACATAGAGGACAGCTGTTCAATCATTCCTTCACTTTCAATCTCGGCGACTCCAGAAATGTAGTGTTGGATTTTCAGGGTGAAGAGCGTCTGACAGGTCTGGAGGAACTGCAGGTGCTGCTGAAAGAGGGTTATCCCTTTAATTCCTATGTGGGCTTAAAGCGTGATGGGTATTTCCAAAATCTGGATGAAGTAGAGGCAGGTCCTAAACCGGAAGGCTTAAACGTTCAGCCGGGTGACAATAGGTATGTGGACGTGGATGGAAACGGCATAATCAACGATGATGATAATTATGTTTTCGGTAATCCATTCCCTAGAATGACCTTCGGCCTTACCTATAATGTCCAGGTAAAAGGCTTTGACCTGAACATTTTTGCCCAGGGAGTAGGACGTAGAACGATGATGATCCGGGGCGAAAGCGTTGAGCCTTTTCACTTCAACTACGGCATGACCATGTACACGCATCAATTGGACTATTGGACTCCCCAAAATCCTAACGCCCGATATCCTATACTGGCGGAAAACGGCAGTCAGTCCAATACCAACAACTTCCGAAGGGGCTCTGATATGTATCTTTTTGACGGGGCGTACCTCCGCCTGAAAAATATACAGCTGGGATATACCTTGCCTCAGGCTCTGGCACAACGAGTAGGCATGCAAACCTGCCGTGCCTATGTGTCCGGACAGAATTTGTTCACCTTATCCAAAGTGGATTTTGTGGATCCTGAATTGTCTGAATTTGACAACAGTATGAGAAGTGGTGGTGCCAATAGTGCCAGGGCGTATCCCACCATGGTGTACTACGGATTTGGCCTGGATATCACCTTTTAATCCCTCTTTCAAATGACAACATTCAAAAAATATTTAGTAATACTCACTGCATTCAGCTCCCTTTGCTGGACTGGATGCAAGGAACTGGATTTGGCACCCGAAAATACCTTTACGGATCTTACCTATTGGGATTCAGAGGCCAAAGCACAAAGTGTATTGAATACTGCGTATTCCCAGATGTATGGAAGTAGCCGTTTTTTCTACAATGAGGGAGCATCCGATAATGCCTACAATGGGCGAGGGGATACGGAAGGTGCTGCATCCTTAGCAGCTGGCACATACGATCCCTCATTGGGACGCCTTCAAGGTGAATGGAATAGTAATTATTCTGGGATAAAAACCTGCAACATTCTACTGGAAAATATCGACAGAGTGCCGGATATGGATGAAGGAAACAAAGCCAGAATAATGGCGGAAGCCCGCTTCATCAGAGCATTTTTACACTTTCAGTTGATGACCTGGTTTGGTGATATTCCGCTTTTGAGTAAGGATGTCACTATAGAAGAAGCACAGGAAGTCATCCGGACTCCAAAAGCGCAGGTGCTGGAATTTATCCTGGATGAACTGGAGCAGATCAGCCTCACCTTGCCTACCCGGCAGGATCTTCCGGAGTCTGAGCGGGGTAGGATTACCGCAGGTGCGGCCATGGCTCTGAAGGCCAGGGTGCATCTGTATGAAGGTCAGTGGCAAGAAGTAGTTCAGGCCACGGAGAACCTGATCAATGGGGATGCTTATGGCAGTTATGGTTTGTTCCCGTCCTATGAGGGGCTTTTCTTACCTGAAAATGAATACAGTCAGGAAGATATTCTCAGTCTTCAGTATGTGCCTCAGTTTCGGACTTGGGGTCAGTTTTTTGACATGGCTCCTTTATCCGCTGGGGCTAGACTCAACGCCTTAGCGCCAACTCAGGAGTTGGTGGACAGCTACATGACAGAAGAGGGATTGGCTATAGATCACCCTGATTCCGGTTACGATGAAGAAAACCCGTACGTAAATAGAGATCCGCGCCTAACCGCCACGGTAGTATATCATGAGTATGAATGGGAAGAGAATGGTACCACCCGGACTATCTACATTAAGCCTGGCACTGATCCGGATTCTTCGGCTCCGGATGAATATGTGCCGGGATCATCCAGCACTACTACGGGCTATTACACCCGGAAATATTTTGATCCAACCCACCTGGTTCAGTTTGCATCGGGACTCAACCTGATGCTGATCCGCTATGCCGATGTCTTATTAATGTATGCTGAGGCTAAAAATGAATTAGGTCAGCTGGATGAAAGCACCTGGGACCTTACCATTAGAGCGCTGAGAGAACGTGCAGGGTTTGACGCAGCAACAGCTTTGCAATTCAATTCCGGTCTTTCCCAAGAGGAGTACCGGGAGATTATCCGAAACGAGCGTAGGGTAGAGCTTGCGATGGAAGGTCTGAGGATTTTCGACATCAGAAGATGGAGAATAGCTGAAGATGTACTGAATGGCTGGGCTCATGGCGCCAAATTCGGGCCTCCTTCCGAAGACGGTGGCTATTTACGTGTCAATCTAAGGTCTTTTGACCCGTCAAAGCACTACTTATGGCCAATCCCTCGGGACGAGCGAAACCTTAATTCAAATTTGACCCAAAATCCAGGTTGGAATTAATTTCTGCCTAAACCTAAATTCTATAAAAATGAAAAATTTCCTATATAAAACGCTTGGTGTAGCGGCCGTTATGATCTCCGTATTTTCCTGTCAGGAAGATGCGGAGCTACACACTGAAGTGACACCTGTAAATGCACTTTATTCCCCAGAGAACAATGCCTATATGAACCTCGCAGCACAGAGTTCTGCGGTTTTTGAATGGGAGGCCGCCAAAGCAGCGGACAATGGTGTAGTGTTGTATGATGTGGTATTTGACACGGAGAACGGTGATTTCTCGGATCCCCTCTACCTTCTTCCATCAGATGGAAGAGGATTGCAGCGCAGACTTACCCTGCCCTTTTCAGAGCTGAACAAAATAGCCCAAATGGCAGGGATCCAGCCTGAGGGAGCAGGTAAACTCCAGTGGTCAGTCCAGTCTTCCAAAGGAGTGAATGTACAGCCACTGATGGACATCCGCCTCATAGAAGTAGCCCGTCCTGCAGGCTTTCCTTCTCCTGATGAATTGTATCTACTGGGATCAGCTACCGAAGCCGGTGAGGCGCGTTCAGATGCTATACTGATGAAAAAAACCAGTGCAAATACCTTTGAAGCTTATACTTCACTGAGTGAAGGAGCATATCATTTTTCTTCAAGAAATACCGGAGAACCGGATACCTTTTACATTGATGAGGAAAAGTTGCGAGCTGATGGAGAAACTGAGTATGCAGGGGATCAAAAGGTAGTTAGAATCAGAGTTGATTTTTCAAATGGAACTACCGAAATCACTGAAATCAGTAAAGTGGAATTATGGTTTGCGCCGAATGATGTATTCCTCACCGATCTTCCATATGAAGCAAATGGCACTTGGTCTATCACAGATTTCCCTATTGAATTCAAACAAGAAGGCTGGGGACGTGACGAACGTTATAAGTTCAGATTTACTACCAGAGATATGGAAGGTAATGAAATGGAGGAGTGGTTTGGCAGCACAAATGGTGACAATCAACGCCCTACAGAATCCACCGGGCCAGCTTACTGGTATATGGTTCCGGTTTCTAATGACCGTTGGAGCAACAGTTTTAAGTTTGCTACAGAAGTAGATAATGCCAGTGCGGATATCAGCGTGATCTTCAATGCAGAGGTGTCGAATTATACGCATACTGTTTCAGTAGATTAAAAAGATATACCATGAAAAACTCTCTAATAGCACTTAGTGTACTCTCTGGGATGGCTTTTACTTCTTGTGTTGACAAGGATCTGGGGCCACTTAGAAACAACTTTGAAGAAATAGAAGAAATTGTATATGATTATTCCGCTACAGCGGATTCCATGCAGTCCTCCACCTACTCTCTTTACATCGCCGCTGACGGATCGTTTAATTTCAGTCCCGGAGGTGCCTTTGGAGGCTACTGGCCTAATGCGCACGCATTGCATGTTTATGTAGATGCCTATACACGTACCGGAAATGGGATATACCTAGACAGGATGAAGAAGCTCCTCAATGGGATCAAATCCAATAACGGAGGTACTTTCACCAATGTGTTCAATGATGATATGCTTTGGCTGGGCAATTCCTGTGTGCGTGCCTATGAGGCCACCGGGGATGAGGAGTACCTTGAGGTGGCGGAATTCCTTTGGCATGATATCCTGGAGAGCTATAGTGAGGTGTTCGGTGGAGGTATCACCTGGAAAAAGGATACCCCGAACCTGAAAAATGCAG
Source organism: uncultured Algoriphagus sp. (assembly GCA_965651895.1). Classification (GTDB taxonomy): domain Bacteria; phylum Bacteroidota; class Bacteroidia; order Cytophagales; family Cyclobacteriaceae; genus Algoriphagus. The sequence goes on from CBFGUY010000033.1 coordinate 12,624, forward strand.
TTTCCAATGGACCAACCATAGTATTGGCGACCAGACTTTACCATGTAACCAATGATGAGTATTATCTGGATTGGGCCAAGGACTTATATGTATGGCAAAAGGAGAATCTGGTAGATCCTGAGACAGGGCTGGTCTGGGATCATATAGAACTGATCGAAGGAGTCCCTACTGTGAAGAAGGATTGGATATTCACGTATAATGTGGGTACTTGGATTGGCTCAGGACTTCGTTTATTCCAGATTACCGGAGAGAATGGATACTTTCTGGATGCTATTCAGACGGCGAAGTCATCCATGACCCGTTCGGAAATATCGACTGAAGGCATCTTAAAAAATGAAGGTCAAGGAGATGGAGGTCTGTTCAAAGGGGTTTTTATCCGATATTTCACCGAACTGATTCAGGAACCTTCCTTAAATGAAACTGACCGCAAAGCTATGATTGATTTTCTGAAGTTTAATGCGGATACATTTTACAAGTCAGGTTTGAAAAGACCGGAGATGCTCTCCGGGCCTAACTGGAGAGAAATGCCAACTGGCCAAACTGACTTGACCACTCAATTATCAGGCATGATGCTGATAGAAGCAGCTGCATTATTGCAAGAGGAAGGCATTTTCGAGTAACCTATTTTACTGCAGTCTGATTAAGACAGCTTATGACTCGTCTTAATCAGACTGCAGTTCTTTCCATATCCCTATTTCCCGGTACCATTATCATTTGCCTCTTGTGCTTGAACGGGATTATTCTATTCTATCAAAGCGGGGTTCATATAAATAAGTAACAGATGCGAAAAATCAATTTATTGCTCACCTTATCCACAGTCCTTGTTTTTTCTTTTTGCGGTAGCAAAAGCCAGACTAAGAATGACTTGGATTCTAATGAAAACACATCACAATTAGATGATAGCGTATCAGATAAAGGTCAGGCTTACTGGGAAGATTTGGCTGAGGGGATGAATCGAGCGTTGATCCATCATTTCTGGGGAGCAAATTTTGAAGGACATGAAGACAGGTATTACTTCAACTACGGAAGTGACATGTCTAATATGACTACCAATCACTACTGGCCACAGGCTCACGCCATGGATGTAGTAGTGGATGGGTATAAGCGTACATCAGATCAGTTTTACCTGGATTTTTATCCACTGTGGTGGGATGGTGCGCCTAGGTATAATTTCTCAGGCAGAGAAGAAGATGCCTGGTGGAATGAGTTTGTGGATGATATGGAATGGATAGTGCTGGCGCAGCTAAGGATGTATGAATCCACAGGCGATGAACAATATTTTGCGAAGGCAACCCAAATGTACAACGACTGGATATGGACCAACTGGGGGCCGGAGGATGAAGCTCCGTGGTATGGTGGGATTACCTGGAAAACCGATGTGGAGAAAACAAAAAATGCCTGTTCCAATGGGCCGGGTGCTTTGGTCGCCGCTAGGATTTATACCCTGTATGATCAGGTGAGTACACCTGGAGATAAAGCTAAGCAAGCCTATCTGGATGAAGCAGTGAAAATATACTCTTGGTTGAGAAATAATTTATATGACACAGACGAAGGAAAAGTCTTCGATAATATGAATAAGGAAGGGAAGATAGATCAGGCTATTTATACCTATAATCAGGGGACATTTATAGGTGCAGCACATGAATTGTACAAAATTACAGGGGAAAATCAATACCTGAAAGATGCCATTCAGGCCTCCAATTATGTAATAGACCATATGTCCAAGAATAACGGTGTTCTTCCAAATTCCACTTCAGGTGACGGGGGACTTTTCAATGGCATCTTCTTCCGCTATTTTGTGAAGTTGGTCAATGAGCCGGACTTGGATGCTGCCACACATAAGAAATTCCACAACTACATCACAAAATGTGCAACAGTTATGGCAGAAAATGGGGTAAATAAAAACACCATGCTTTATAGTGGAGATTGGTGGAATGCTCCGGCAGATGACGCTCCTGTGGCTTTGACCCCAATGCTGACTGGATGTATGCTGGCAGAAGCTATGTGTGTGCTAAAACCTCTTAATTAGTTGAAGTAAAGATGCTTACCCGATTTCATTACGGATTGATTGGGAGATAAACAATTGGTTATCGATCCTGTGTTGGGCGGATTATCTTACTTATTTGTACTTCTTTTTCCGGCCAAATGCAGGTACGCCCGCCTTTGGTGGGCAGGTATTCTTTGATTTTTTTTATATAGGTTTAAATCCCTGTGCTAATTTTTACCTGCCTCAGGCTCGTCTCCTAGAGGGCAGGCATTTTATTCTTCTGATTTTCAAATTTTCCATCTTCAGCATTCAATACCCGACATTCCATCCTCTCTTCACCGCAGATTTTTCACATCCTAAAATAAATTTATACGGGTATTTTGATCAAAATTTCCACTGATAATCGTTTTTTGGTCAATATTGAGTCTGTTTTTGATAAATGAGTTAATTTTTCACAATAAGAGATGGTCTAATTTTAAAATATTCTATTGGGTTAAATAATTCAAGAATTATATATCCAGTATAATTTATTAACCACTTAAAAATTTTGCCTATGAACCTATTTACAAAAAGCATGGTCTTTTTGGCTATGCTAAGTTACCTCGGAAGTATGCTTCATCCTCTACATGTGGCCGCCGCTGACATTGGAGTCAAGACTTCCGCACGATTTTATGATGGATACAGGCTGGATCCATATAAAGAGTTGACAGTCAGTGGTACGGTATTCAGTGATGAAGATAATTTACCTCTTCCAGGCGTCACAGTCTTGGTAAAGGGAACGACAAGAGGTGTTTCTACAGATACCGATGGGAAATTCAGTATAAATATCCCGGATGAGGGGGCAGTTCTTGTGTTTAGTTTTATTGGTTTTGCGACTCAGGAGGTAGAAGTCTATACAGATAAGGAACTTTCAATAACACTAAAAGCAGAGCTTACCTCCATGAATGAAGTGGTCGTAGTAGGATATGGTACTACCCGAAAGGGTGATATTACCAGTTCTATCGCGGGTGTAAAGGAAGAGAATTTTGTGAAAGGTGCTGTCAGGGACGCTGGCCAACTGATTCAGGGAAAAGTAGCGGGTTTGCGGGTAACTACCCCAAGCGGTGATCCAGGAGCTGGAACCCAAATCAACCTTCGGGGAATCAACAGCATTAATGGCACCTCAGATCCACTGGTGCTGATTGACGGGGTTCCAGGTACCTTAAATACCGTTCCGCCAGAAGATATAGAATCAATCGATGTGCTAAAAGATGGCTCCGCGGCGGCTATATATGGAACTAGGGCCACAGGCGGTGTGATCTTGATCACTACGAGAAAAGGCAGTGAGGGGGGGAGAAATACAATAAGCTATGACAGCTATGTGAGTGTGCAGCAAATCGCAAGAAAACTGAATTTATTAGATGGGGACGATTACCGAAGATTAATAGCTGAGGAGGGTATTCCATATACTGATTATGGAGGAAACACGGATTGGGTAGATGAAATGACCAGAAGCCCTATCAGCCAAAACCATAATTTAAGCTTTACAGGGGGGAATAAGACCACTAATTTCACTGCTGCAGTCAATTACCGAAACTGGCAGGGGATATTTTTACGCTCAAATCAAGAGCGGTTTAACATCCGGGCGGATATGAATCACAGTATGTTTGATGACAAGCTGAGAGCAAATTTCCAGATCATCAACAGGGTGTTTACGTCAGACCAAGGGGGAGCGGATGGCTATGCCTATCGACAGGCAATCATTAGAAATCCAACTGATCAGGTGAGAACTGAAGATGGAGGCTGGCAGGAAAGGGACGGATACTTTTACGAAAACCCTATTTCCAGAATATATGAGGCAGATTCAGAGTCCAAAACTAAGGAGATGAGGGTAAACGGAAGTCTCATTTATTCACCGATTGATAATCTGGATTTAAAGATGATGGTTTCCAATGTGCAAAATAGTAACCTGACAGGATATGCCACTTCTTTCGAACATACCAATACTAGGCTGAATAACCAGAATGGGACTGCTTCGAGAACTACCAGTGCTTATAATGAAAACTTGATGGAACTGACTGCCAATTATAACCATACCATAGGTGACCATTATTTCACGGCATTGGGTGGATATAGCTGGCAAGATGCTACGTACGAGGATTTCTTTGCCTCCAATTGGGACTTTCCTACTGACTTATACAAGTGGAATAACCTGGGTGCCGGTGGGGCATTACAGGCTGGCCAGGCTGGTATGGGTAGCTCCAAAAACAGGTGGCAGCTGGCAGGATTTTTCGGTAGGGCTACTTACAACTTCAAGGATAAATACCTCTTTATGGCCAGTGTGCGAAGAGAAGGCTCTTCTAGGTTTGGGGAAAATAACCAATGGGGAACTTTCCCCGCAGCATCTGTGGGCTGGAAAATCAGCAACGAGCCTTTTCTGAGAGATCTGAAAAATGTTGGGGAAATCAAGTTACGGTTCGGATACGGAGTCACCGGAACCATCGCCAATTCTCCCTACTTATCCCAGATAAGTTATGATTTCAACAGAGCGAATGGTGCATATATCGGAGGAGAATGGGTTCAGGGCTTTGTCCCAGCGCGGAATTTCAATCCTGATCTGAAATGGGAAAAGAAGCAGGAAATTAATTTTGGAATCGATTATAGTTTCTTCAATGACAGAGTAAGCGGATCCATTGATTTATACCGAAGGGATATTAAGGATCTGCTATACAATTTCCCAGTGCCGGTACCACCTTATCTCACAGGTTCCATGACAATCAATGCGGGGGTACTGCAAAATGATGGTATAGAAATATTGTTAAATATTACACCTATTAGGAAACCTGATTTTATATGGAATACTAACCTCACCTATTCCACAAACCGAAATAAATTGGTTTCATTATCAAATGATCAATTTGAGGCTACGAATGATTTTTTCACAGCGGGCTATACCGGTGAGCCAATACAGGATTATACCCACAGGGTAGAAGTGGGTGGTGCTATCGGAAGGTTTTTTCTATGGAAAACTGTAGGAGTGACCCCAGATGGAGAGTGGCTGATAGAGAATACCGAAGGAGAGGCGATTCCGATAAGTACTGCTTCCCAAGAAGACCGACAGTTTTATGGGAATGGTATCCCGCTTCATATTCTTGGGTTCAACAATAGTTTCCAGGTAAAAAACGTTGATGTGCAGTTTAACTTCAGGGGAGCCTTCGGGCATGAGATCCTAAATTTCCAGAGAATGTTCTATGAGAATCCATACAATCCTGCCTATAACATGTTGGAAACTGCATATGATCCAGTTTATGGTGAGCGTCTCAGCAGTGATTTGGCTTTAGTGAGTCATTATATTGAAAAAGGGGACTACTTCAAATTAGACAATTTCACAGTAGGCTATACTTTCCCAAAAGTATCATTCTTAAGAAATGCAAGGGTGTATGCTTCAGGTCTCAATCTATTTACGATCACGAATTACAAAGGCATAGATCCGGAAGGTGTAAGTGTGACGGGATTTGATCCAGGCAATGATCAACGAGACAAATATCCCACCACCAGGACATATACATTGGGTTTAAATCTTACATTTTAATCAGAACAGTATGAAAATCAATAGAAAATATACAATTAAGCTATTAGTGATAGGAATGGCTTCTTTGGGGCTACATTCCTGTCTAAATCTTGACGAAGAAGTATATTCCGAAGTACTAGCTACCAATTTTAATCCAACCGAGAAAGATATCCCATCTATTATAGCACCTGTGTATGGATCTTTCAGGGGATTGATGATGGGCTGGCAGGGATATTTTGACACCCAGGAAGAATCAGCGGATATAATAATCACTCCTGCAAGGCCAAACGGATGGTATGATGGAGGCACCTATCTGCGGATGCATCAACACAACTGGACTTCACTGCAATGGCAGCCTACAAATATCTGGCAGAGTGCCTACCGCAGCATCACTACAGCCAACAGGGTAATGTCTCAAATAGAAGATGGGGAAATACCCATCACAGAGCAAAAGGATGCAGTAATGGCTGAATTACGTGCAGCAAGGGCTTTTGCTTATTACTTGCTTTTGGACAATCACGGGAATGTACCGATAGTAACTGACTTCAAAGATGTTACTCTTCCCGAGCAGAAAAGCCGCAAGGAGGTCTACGACTTTGTGATTTCTGAATTGCTGGAATCTATGCCCATGCTTAGTGAAGATGTAAACAATACTTATGGGCAGTTTAATAAGTGGGTGGTGCAGGCACTTTTGGCCAAGATTTATCTCAACGCTGAAGTATACACGGGCGAGGCAGAATGGCAGAAATGTATTGAAGCATGTGATGCCGTGATTATGGGCGGTGCAGGCTACACCTTGGATGACAACTATTCTGATATTTTCAACTGGGAGAACCATAATTCACCTGAAATTATCTTTGCAATACCTTACGATGAAATCTATGGTACAGGGAATACAGTGCATATGAAAACACTGGATCCCTTGAGCAGGTATGTGTACAATATGCAGGCAGGTCCATGGGGTGGGAATTGTGCCGTACCACAGTTTATCAATACGTATGATCCTAATGATACCCGGCTTGATGACACATGGTTGTTAGGCCCGCAGTTACATGCTTCCACAGGAGAGCCGGTGATCACTTATGTGAACAAGGTGCCGAGTATGGCTGGAACTGAATCAAATCAAGGTGCCAGAATAGGGAAATATGCCATCAAGCCAGGCGCTACGGGGTCTTTGGACAATGATTATCCTATGCTGAGGTATGCGGATGTGCTTATGATGAAAGCGGAGGCATTACTGAGAACTGGACGTGCAGATGAAGCGGCCCTTTTGGTCACGGAAGTGAGGCAGCGTGCATTCCGATCTACCGATCCGTCTAAAGCTGTGGTGACAGGAGCCGAGCTCCTTCAGGGAAGTTCATATCAGTATGGTATCCAAAATGAGGATGGTACCGTCACCGGAGAAGGTGGAGGTGATATTGAATTTGGGAGATTTTTGGATGAATTAGGTTGGGAGTTTGCCGCTGAAGCACACAGAAGACAAGATATTATCCGCTTTGGTGTCTTTCAGACCAAAAGTTGGTTTAACCATTCACCTCATGCCCAGGCGGACACTAGGACATTGTTTCCGATCCCGAATGATGAAATGAACAAGAATCCCAAACTGACCCAAAATCCTGGGTATAACGATTAATCACAGTTTGGCTTCGCCTTAAGAGAGGCTGTCTCATAACTCATGTTTGTCACATTGAGCGCCCTCCTCCCGGAGGGCAGGATGTCGAAATGGGCTAAATTAGCGCATAAAAGGCTTCGACTTTCATGCCTTCGGCAGACTGGCTGCTACCAATGACGTATTTAATTAAGTGTTTAACTGTTGTGTCAGTCCGAGCGGAGTCGAGGTTCCTTCGACTTCGCTCAGGGTGACCTAACGTTGTTCCTGAATCCCTTTCCGTTATTATTCTTTTGTAAATTCTAAATTTTTATTACTCAGCCTGACACGAAAACCTACTTATGAGACAGTCTCTTTTTTTTGGTAGGTGCAAGGTGTCTGGGTGAAGATATGTGTTTTTGTCATTGTTCCAAAATCGAACAAAATCGTACACTCCTGATTAATCCTAAGTTCTAAAACAGTCTTAAAATTGCTATACGAAGCGATTTTTAGTCTGGCATAATTTTTTAATACTACAATTAGGAATTAATTGTTTTGCCATGAAGAAATATCAACTGGGGGAATTCGAAGAAGTCGTCATGCTAACGGTAGGCGTGTTGTTTGACGAGGCTTATGGGGTGTCGGTAAAATCCGAAATTGAATCAAGACTGGAACGGAGCGTCAGTGTAGGCGCATTGCAAACCGCGCTTAAACGCTTGGAAGACAAGGGGTACTTGAAATCTAGAGAAGGTGAGAGTACCAATGAACGGGCAGGCAGGCCCAAAAAATATTTCCAAATCACTGCTTTGGGAAAGGAAGCCATGCAATTTACCCGTCAGACCAGAGAAGATCTTTGGAAAGCTATTCCAGATGTTGCTTGGAATCTAAAGATGAGCTAACTGGTGATGGGAAAGAAGGAAATACAACCACCCGGATTAGCTCAGCGATTTTTTAGATGGTTTTGTGACAAGGATCTGCTCGCTTCCATAGAAGGGGATCTATTTGAACTATACCATGAGCGGCTTCAGAAAGAAGGCAAGTTCAAGGCCGACCTACGTTTTATCAGGGATGTGCTATTGCTCTTTCGACCGGGGATCATTGGGATCAAAAACAAAGAATATAAGACTAACCACATTGACATGTTTCGAAATAATTTTAAAATAGCCAGAAGGACACTTTGGAAGAACAAGCCCGCTACCATCATCAATATGCTGGGGCTTATCGTGGGGATCACCTCATGCATGCTGATTGCTCTTTTTATCCAACATGAAATGAGTTACGATACCTTTCAGCCCAATGCCAAAAGAATAGGCAGGGTGGTCATGGAGTATTCATTTGATGGGAGCGAAGAAAGCTCAAAGGGAACATTCACCAGTACCAAAGTAGCCCCTGTCCTTTCCAGGACATTTCCCGAAGTGGAAAAAGCTATCCGCATGAATCAATCTTCCGCGATTTTACAACTTGAAGGAAATCCGGTTACGGAAGCAGGTTTTATGTACGCAGACTCTACTTTTTTTGATGCTTTTGCTTTCGAGATGATCCAAGGGAATCCAACCACTGCCTTAAACGGCCCCAGAAAAGTAGTTTTGACCGAAAGTATGGCCAAAAAGTACTTTGGGGAAGCAAATCCAGTAGGTCAGGGACTCGAGGTAGGGGATGATAAAACAATCTATGAAGTGACTGGGGTGATGGAAGATTATCCCTATAATTCTCAGTTTCGGTTTGATTTTCTGGCTTCTTTCTCTTCTATGGGAATGAACCAGGAGGAATCCTACTGGAATGCAAACTACACTACTTACCTGCTTTTACAGGATGAAAGTTCCTTTGGCAGTATGGCGGAGAAGCTGCCGCCGTTTATGGAAAAGGAAACAGCGGATTTGGGAGCGACTATCAACTTTACGTTAGAGCATTTTGACAGGGTACACCTGTATTCCCCCTATTCGGATTTTGTGCCCAATACCAATATCAAATACCTCTACATGCTAGCCGGTATTGCCCTGCTGATCTTGGTGATCGTTTGCTTTACCTACATCAATTTGAGCACTGCAAGATCTATGGAGCGGGCAAAAGAGGTGGGGATCCGCAAAGTCTCCGGAGCCGGCCAATCCCAGCTTTTCTGGCAGTTTATCGGAGAGTCGTTTCTATTATGTGGCCTGTCTGTAGTGGCCAGTTTTATAGTCGTTTATCTAGTATTGCCCAGCTTCAATAATCTTATAGGTAGAGAATTAATACTTGGGGACTTGTTGTCGCCCACGTTTTTGACTTTTACTTTGGGGCTTACCCTGGGGCTGAGCTTGATTGCAGGGGCGTATCCGGCGATTTTTTTGTCCAAATTCCAGCCCATGAAGGTTTTGAAAGGAGTATTCAAAAACACTTCCTCTGCAAAGTGGCTCCAGCAATCACTCACGGTATTTCAGTTTGGGATTTCTGTGTTTTTGATCATCGCCACTTTGGTAGTACAGGGTCAACTCAACTATATCCAAAGTAGGGATTTGGGATATGACAGGGAGCATATTGTTTCTTTGCCGATAGGCTGGAATACGGATTTTCAGAAAATCAACACATTGAAAAAGGAGTTAAAAGCCAGTTCACAGATTATTGAGGTTTCCAGAGCCGCTTCCAGTCCCGTGAATATCAATAGCGGATACAGCATGAACTTGCCTACCAGACCTGAAAATGAGGTGATCTCCGTCAATGCCAATCCCGTAGATGAAAACTTCATAGCCGTGGCAGGACTGGAAGTGATCGCAGGGACTGATTTTACAGAACAACATATCCGGCAGACAGAAATAGAACCCTGGGAGAAAAAGGAATTCCACTACATCATGACCGAAAGTGCGGCGGATAAATTTGGCTGGACTCCTGAAGAGGCCATTGGGAAGGAAATGATCCTAAACCAACAGGGCCCTGTGGTGGGCGTGGTCAAGGATTTCCACTTCCAATCCTTAAGAAATGACCTTCAGCCTCTGGTATTGTTCTCTGCCTCTTGGGGCGGCAGATTGCTGGTAAAGATCAACGGGGAAAACATTCCGGAATCTTTGGGTTTCATAGAGAAAACCTGGAGTAAGATCTTGCCTGAGCGACCGTATTCTTACCGTTTTTTGGATGAGGACTATGATCGCATGTATCAGTCGGAGATACAGCTGGGCAAGCTGATGAACCTGTTTTCCACCTGCGCCATTGTTTTGGCCTGTCTGGGTTTGTTTGGCCTGTCCTCGTATATGATTCAGCAGCGATTAAAGGAAGTCAGCATCCGAAAAGTATTAGGGGCATCGACTTTCCAGGTACTCAATATACTTTCAGGGAATTTTGTACGCTTGGTTTTGATCGCAATTGTATTGGCATCTCCGATTGCTTATTACGTAATGAGCAGCTGGTTGGATGATTTTGCTTTTCACATTTCAGCTCCTTGGTGGGCGGTAATAATCGCGGCCGTTCTGACACTGGCAATTGGGCTGATCACCGCCGGGATCCATGGGCTGAAAGCAGCCTTGAGCAATCCTGTAACTAGCTTGAAGAGTGAATGAGCAGTTAAATTTTTGATAAGTTAGGGATCATTTCAAGAATCAAAATCCGACAGGAGTTGCGTCCTGTCGGATTTTTTAGTGTACAGAGAGAAACGTTCATTTTTTATGTATCCGAATTCTTCACAAAAATCAGTCCTTGGGCACTGATGAGGGGATGAGCATCATAAAGCAGCTTGCTCCACAGTAGTCCATCTTTTCACTTGTCTTTGTTTTGGTTGGTGTTGGAAAGGCGAGCCAAACTTGTCCGACTAGGAGAGGTACCGCTTTTTGTAATTGAAAGGTGTTAACCCCGTAACTCTTTTAAAATGCCTGTAAAAATTTGAAACGTTATTAAAACCGCACTCATAACATATTACTTCTATGGGTAACTGATCTTCGATCAGCGCTCTACACACATTCGAAATACGGATTTCAATCAGGAATTCAAAAAAGGTTTTATTCGTCATTTGTTTGAAATACCTGGCAAAACTTGTGACACTGAGGTTGGCAATGGAAGATATCTTCTCAAGACTGATATCATCACGGTAATGGGCCAAAACATAGGTGTAAATTTTCTCAAGCCGCCGCATTTCTGAAATATTGGCTAAATGGCTGTTGGCATATCCGGGTGATATGGTCTCATATTCAGTGGTCGAACCCAGGATTTGTAGAATTTCCAAAAAATGGATTAGTCGCTCCAGATTTGTGGTTTTGATTGTTTGGTGTAAAATCATTCCAATTTTCTCTTTGGTTTCACCATGGATGATCATCCCTTTTTTGGCATTTTCATAAAGAGAGGAAATACCTTGGGTTTCGGGCAATTCCAGGAATTCTTTTCCAAAACAAGTGGGTAGAAACTGAAGTACAAATGCTTCAACCTCCTGTTCAGGGTTTCCCTGAAAATACTTTTCTGAGCAGCGCCAGGTATGGGGCAGGTTTTCGCCCAAAAGGATCAAGTCCCCACTGCCGAAACTACTTACAGTATCTCCAATATACTGGGTGCCTTCCCCCTGCAGAATGTAATGCAATTCAAGCTCAGGGTGGTAATGCCATAGTGTGCCAAAATTCGGTCTTTTGTCATACCTGATAGTAAAAGAAGTGTCTGATGTACTCGGTACTTTATGGAAGTGGGGTTTCATTGGGATTGACTTTTCCTTTATTTTTTTTTAACCTGCTTTGCGTCAAAAGGCTTATTCAATAGTATAGGATTCGAAATTTAATTTTGGGTGCAATCGATGTAGATAAACAAAATTATTATCAACAATGATAAGATAGTATAATTTTTTGGCAAAATGTAATAATTCGCCACTTTGCTTTTCTCTCATATTTGTAGAGTTCGTTCAATAAACCCCAGAGAAGATTGATCTTTAAAAGTTATAAACAAGCAATAAATACGATATGAGATTTTTAAAGCAAGGGGTAGCACTCGCTTACCTACTATGTGTTGGCATTCCCATGGCAATTGCCCAGGAAAAAGAAAAATCTATTGAACATAAGGTAGTGTTTCAAGAAGATGGTCAATACGGGGGATGGCCCGCAAACCATGGGATCTGGAATTGGGGAGACGAAATTTTGGTAGGTTTTGTCAAAGCTTCATTCAAACAGTCAGAGCCAGGTTTGCATACGTATGATCCTAAATCTGCGGAGAATCAATATGCGAGAAGCTTGGATGGTGGGGAGACTTGGAATATCCAAGATGCTTATTCTTTGGGACAGACAGGCTGGGGGCATGACAACAATATAGCTACGGAAAGAGCTGAAAAACCCACTGTGCTGAAAGAACCTATGCCTGATTTTACATCTGAAGGGTTTTTATTGACTTTTTTGAGGAATAATAATCATGATGGTCCCAGCCATTTTTATTTTTCGGAGGATAAGGGGATGCATTGGGAAGGACCGTATGTTTTTCCTGGTATGGGAACTCCCGGAATAGCAAATAGAACAGATTACCATGTGGAGGGAAAGCAAGTGTTGAGTGCTTTTGTGACTACCGCCAAATCCAACTCCAAGGAAGGTAGGGTAGCTTTCGTGAGAACTGAAGATGGAGGGGTGAATTGGGATTTGGTTTCTTGGATTACTCCTGAGCATGGAGGCTTTGATATTATGCCTTCATCCATTCGGTTATCAGAAGATGTTTGGCTGACAACAATTAGAACAAGACTGGAAAATGGCCAAAATTTGATATCAAGCTATATTTCTAAAGACAATGGAAATTCCTGGAATAGACTAATTGATCCAGCTCCAGATACCGGAAGAGGGGGATCTCCACCTGCATTGGTTAAATTAAAAGATGGCAGATTGGCATTGGGCTATATTCATAGGAGTGAATATGGCTCCCGGGTGCATGTGCGCTTTAGCGAAAATGATGGTGAAACATGGGGAGATGAAATTATCCTGCGTAGTGGTGACGGAGCGAATAGGGATGTGGGATATCCTAAAATGGTACAACGAACAGACGGAAAGCTGTTGATGATATACTATTGGAATAATTCCAATCAATCCGGTGCCAAACCCTACCGATATATCGCAGCTACCCTATTTGATCCGGATGAGTGGAAGTAATCGATGGAGAGCTTCTTATAAAAGCAGACGCAGGCATTCCTTTTTTAATTCTTTAAGTAACATAGAATCAGTAGATCCTTTAAGATGATATATTCAGGAATATATGTGGGTTTGATGTTTCGGGAAGTAGGATATCCAATACTGATTATACTACTGGGTTCTGTGTTATGCTGCAATTTAACATCTTCTAATGTGGACAAAAAAAGAGAGCTTTCTGATACACTTATAGTAAAGGAAATACAACTGACTTTTGGTCAAAAAGGCCATTTTCTAAACCAGCGACAGGTATTTTCCCCTGACGATAACTATTTGGTGTTTGATAATAGAAACGAAGACTCCAAAATCGGCGAAAACCCTTCCATCCAAACGGTACATGTGGAGACCAAGGAAATTGCCACAATTTACAAATTGGCGGATCAGCAGGTTTACGGCCCCGGAGTCGGTGCGGCGAGTTTTCATCCCCTGAAAAATGAGGTGGTTTTTATCCATGGATTGATGAATGCCTCCCGGTTCCATTCTTATGGATTTACACGACGTTTTGCTATGCAGGTCAGCCTAGAAGCTTCCAATAACCCTTTCCCCATGGAAGCAAGGGATGTAGAGCCTCCGTTTACCAAGGGAGCATTAAGAGGAGGTTCGCATGCCTATTCATACAGTTCAGATGGTCAGCTGGTTAGCTTTACCTATAATGATGCGGTTTTGGCAGATGAGTCTGAAATCAACCCAGCTGTTCAGGATCTTAGAACTATAGGTGCCTTTATAGAAGGAAAACCGGTAGCTGTCCAAGGGGGCACTGATGCGGAGAATTTCGCAGGAAATAGATTTGCTGTGTTACTGGCTGATGTAACAGCAGATCCTAAGCCAGGTTCCGATGAAATCAGTAAGGCGTACGAAGAGTGCTGGGTGGGCGAGAAAGGATACAGCAAACCTGACGGAACCCAACAGCTGCTTGCGCTGGCATTTCTTGCTGATGTGAATACTTCGGCTGGTGAAAGAATCACCGAAGTTTTCATAGCTGATATTCCTGATATTTCGTCAGATATGCTGGAAAGTGTTACAGGAGGAAGTAGGGCCAGATTGCCCTCTATTCCCAGAGGGGTCAGCCAGCGTAGACTGACCTACTCCCAGCAATATGCCTTTCCAGGTGTGCAAGGTCCAAGGCAATGGTTGAGAAGTTCACCAGACGGGAAGGCCATTTATTTCTATAGAAAAGATCAGGAAGGGAAAGTGCAGATAGTTGCCATCTCTCCAAACGGAGGAGAGCCACAGCAGATCACCAGCAACAGTTTTTCAGCCGATACATCTTTCGGCCTCAGTGCGGATGGAAAATACCTCGCTTATGGAGCTGATGAAGCCCTGTATCTCACCAGAACTTCTGATGGAAAAACATGGCAACTCCTTGATGCTCCAGATATCAACTATAGTAACCTATCCAATATTAATTGGTCAAATTCAGGACATATGTTGGCTTATAACAGAAAAGTCGACCAAGGAGGTCAGGCTTTTTTCCAGATATTCATTTTAAACCTTTCAACCTTTTTAACCCATACTTTATGACATCATCTTATAACTCCCCCTTGCGTGGAATTATCCCTCCCATGGTCACTCCACTTAATTCGGATGGCTCACTGGACTCTACAAGTCTGAAAAAGCTGATTGAGCACCTGATAGAAGGAGGGGTTCACGGAATTTTTATTCTGGGTACCACTGGGGAGTTTTCCGGTTTGAGTTACCAGACCAGAAAGGAGCTTATCTCCAGGACATGTCAACAGATCCGGGGCAGAGTCCCGGTTTTGGTAGGTATCACCGATGTGTCGCTGGAGGAAAGTATCATGCTGGCTGATTTGGCCAAAGCTGCCGGTGCCTATGCGGTGGTCGCCGCGCCGCCATTTTATAACAACATCGACCAGGAAGAGTTGACCCGCTATTACATGCAGTTGGCAGACCACATCTCGCTGCCTCTTTTTCTTTATAATATGCCGTCCCATACCAAGCTGACCATCGATGTGGATACGGTGATCACACTTTCTACCCATGAACGGATAATTGGACTGAAAGACAGTTCTGCGCATGCGGTATATTTCCAGTCCCTGTGCCATGCGTTTAGAGACCAACCTGATTTTGTACTGATGGTAGGCCCCGAGGAAATGATGGCCGAAACGGTGCTGATGGGAGGGTTTGGCGGAGTGTGCGGCGGAGCCAACCTTTTCCCAAAACTCTATGTAGAACTTTATAATGCTGCCATGGCCAGAGACTTTGAAAAAGTGAAAACCTGTCAGCATGCAGTGATGGAAATCAGCAGGAATATTTATCAAATAGGCCAATATAAGTCAAGTTACATGAAGGGGCTGAAAACTTCGCTTTCCTTTCTAGGATTGTGCCAGCCACAGTTTGCCGCTCCCTTGTTCCCGTTTTCAGTAGATGAGGAGCTGGAACTTCGATCACGTTTTGAGATTATTTCGGCTTCTTTACAAGTCCAGCTTGAATGATTCAGGCCTGCTCAGAAAAGATGAACTGCCAACACCCAAAATATCCCTTGCCTAATGGATTTACCCTTAGTTGACTTACTTGTTTTTCTCGTTTACATGGCGGCCATCGTGCTGTTTGGAATCTCTTTTTCTTTTAGGAAAAGAACAGCCTTGGAATATACCACCGGAGGGGGGAGGCTACCAAGCTGGGCAATAGGCATGTCCATCTTCGCCACTTTTGTCAGCAGCATCAGTTTCCTTGCACTGCCCGGAAATGCCTATTTGTCCAATTGGAATGGGTTTGTCTTTAGCCTTTCCATTCCTTTGGCCGCCTGGATAGCAGTTCGTTATTTTGTCCCCTTGTACAGGGATTTAAAGAGCGAGTCTGCCTACTATTACCTGGAAGCCCGTTTTGGGTCATGGGCCAGGACATACGCATCCATCTGCTATCTGTTGACCCAGTTGGCAAGAATGGGCGCAATTATGTATCTCTTGGCTTTGCCTATGAATGCCTTATTCGGATGGAGTATTCCTTTGATTATCATCTGTACAGGAGTGAGTGTGATCATATATGCGATGTTGGGCGGGATAGAAGCAGTAATCTGGACAGATGCCATTCAGGGGATTGTATTGATAGGCGGGGCGCTGATATGTGTACTGGTGATCCTGTTTTCCATGCCCAATGGTCCCGGAGAAGTTTTTACCATTGCTGCGGAAGCGGACAAATTCAGCTTGGGGAGCTTCGAGTTCAACTTTATGGAATCTACTTTTTGGATGATCCTGGTATATGGTCTCTTTATCAATCTCCAGAACTTCGGGATTGACCAAAGCTACATACAGCGGTACATCACGGCAAGAACCGAAAAAGAGGCCAAGCGGTCCACCTGGTTCGGAAGCTTGCTATATGTTCCTGTTTCGCTTTTGTTCTTCTTTATAGGAACCGCACTCTTTTCCTATTATCAGGCATTTCCGGATCTGCTTCCTGAAAACCTTAGGGCCGCGGAGAATGCGGATAAAGTTTTCCCCCATTTTATCGTATCGGGACTGCCCACGGGACTTACAGGATTGCTGATCGCATCCATATTCGCTGCCGGGATGAGTACGGTTTCCACCAGCATCAATAGCTCCGCCACGGTGTTTTTATCTGATCATTTCAAGAAGTACATTCACAAGAAAGAAACTACAGAAAGACAATCCATGCGTGTGTTGCTCATCACTTCCTTTGTGATGGGAGGATTGAGCATTGTTGTGGGATTGGCCTTCAACGGGGTTACAAGTGCCCTTGATGCCTGGTGGGCATTGTCCTCGATTTTCAGCGGAGGTATTCTCGGTCTGTTTCTACTGGGATTTGTGGTCAGAAAAGCCCCGGGCAAGGCGGCGGCAGTAGGTGTGTTTTGTGGGGTGCTGGTGATCGGATGGATGAGTCTTTCTCCGGTTTTGCTGAGCGGGACGTCATTGGACGGGTTTCAGAATACCTTACATACCAACCTGACAATCGTTATGGGGACATTGACCATTTTTATTGTTGGTTTTCTGTTGACCGGATTATTGTCAAAACAAACTACCGGCAAATCATGAGCCATGTAATATACATCCATGCTATTTATCCAGAATGCTGTTCACCGGTTCCAATAGATGGTTGAAATCAAAATCTCTCCATATCAATTGGAATGCGGCTTTAGCCCATTCCAAAAAGAGCAAACCACCACTCCCAATGGGCATTGGCGTTAACTTAAGAATAGATTGTTCTAAAATCCTCCTGATAATTTGATCT